>DASSDE010001108.1:0-2429 GCA_035697365.1 Kribbella sp.
TCGGCGAGTTGTGAGGCGGTGGCGGGGCCGTCGACGCCCAGCAGGTCGATCAGCCGGCGGCGCAGCGGGTGGTGGATCGCGGCGATCACCGACGGTCCCGCCGGGCGCCTGTTCGCAGGGCTCATACCCGGCACCGTACAACTCACAAGAATTCTTGTGCAAGAGCTCTTGTGGACTTGCCAAGCCTTCGGAATCAATCTCCAGCAGACTGCTAGACATAGTCGCATCGTGAGATCGGGTCTCACGATGTAGGAATGGGAGTTGATTTGTCAGCGGTTGGCGCTGACGCTTGTGGACATGCTCGCTGCCCTTTCCACCCACCTCGTAGGTCGCATTCATGTCGACCTCGGGCGGATGCGCAGCGCCATCTGTTGTCCTTCGATGTTCTGACAGCCACCCTGCCAGGGCCAACGACGGCCCCTGATCAGCCCCGATCACCGCTGGGTGCGCACCGCGCGGAACGCATCGAACCGACGACGCTTCGATCTCCCCCGCCTGCCGGTGAGCACCTGTCACGAGGACAAGGACACGCCTCCGATGACTGCCGGCGTCACCACTCCTGCCCGCAAGCCCGCCCGCCCCCGCAAGGGCAAGGGCGAAGGCCAGTGGGCACTCGGATACCGCGAGCCGCTGAACAAGAACGAAGAGAACAAGAAGAACGACGACGGCCTGAACGTCCGGGCCCGGATCGAGAACATCTACGCGCACGGCGGCTTCGACTCGATCGACCCCGCCGACCTGCGCGGCCGCTTCCGCTGGTGGGGGCTGTACACCCAGCGCAAGCCCGGGATCGACGGCGGCAAGACCGCGACGCTCGAGCCGGAGGAGCTCGACGACCGCTACTTCATGATGCGGGTACGGGTCGAGGGCGGTCAGCTGACCGCCGAGCAGCTGCGCGTGATCGCCGAGGTCTCGACGCGGTACGCCCGCAACACCGCGGACATCACCGACCGGCAGAACATCCAGCTGCACTGGATCGCGATCGAGGACGTACCGGCGATCTGGCAGAAGCTGGAGGCCGTCGGGCTCTACACCACCGAGGCCTGCGGCGACGTACCGCGCGTTGTGATCGCCAGCCCGGTCGCGGGCATCGCGGCCGACGAGATCATCGACCCGTCGCCGGCCATCGACGAGATCGTCACGAAGTACATCGGCTCGGACGAGTTCTCCAACCTGCCGCGGAAGTTCAAGACCGCGCTCACCGGGCACCCGTCGCACGACGTCGTACCGGAGGTCAACGACATCGCGTTCGTCGGTGTCGTGCACCCGGAGTACGGGCCCGGCTTCGACCTGTGGGTCGGCGGTGGACTGTCGACGAACCCGATGCTCGCGCAGCGGCTCGGCACCTGGATCCCGCGCGACGAGGTCGCCGAGGCGTGGTGGGGCGTGACCAGCATCTTCCGCGACTACGGCTACCGCCGGCTGCGGAACCGGGCCCGGCTGAAGTTCCTGGTCGCGGACTGGGGCGTGGAGAAGTTCCGCGAGATCCTCGAGACGAAGTACCTCAAGCGGAAGCTGGTCGACGGCCCGGCGCCGGAGGTTCCGGCGGTGCAGGGCGACCACGTCGGAGTCCACAAGCAGCACGACGGCCGGTACTTCGTCGGCGTCGCGCCGGTGGTCGGCCGGGTCTCCGGTACGTCGCTCGCCCAGGTCGCCGACGTCGTCGCGCGGCACGGGTCCAACCGGATCCGTACCACCGCGCAGCAGAAGCTGCTCGTCCTGGACGTCGAGGAGTCGCAGGTCGACTCGCTGGTCGCCGAGCTGGACGCGCTCGGGTACCAGGCGAACCCGTCGGCGTGGCGGCGGAACACGATGGCCTGCACAGGCATCGAGTTCTGCAAGCTCGCGATCGTCGAGACCAAGGCGAAGGCGGCCCGGCTGATCGAGGAGCTCGAGGAGCGGATCCCGGAGCTGGACGTACCGATCACGGTGAACCTGAACGGCTGCCCGAACTCCTGCGCCCGGATCCAGACCGCCGACATCGGGCTCAAGGGCCAGCTGGTGATGGATGCCGACGGCAACCAGGTGCCTGGCTATCAGGTGCACCTGGGCGGCAGTCTCGGCCTGGACGCCGGCTTCGGCCGGAAGCTCCGCGGGCACAAGGTGATCGCGGACGACCTGACCGACTACGTGGAGCGGATCACGCAGACGTACCTGAAGGAGCGCAACCCAGGCGAGCGGTTCGCCCAGTGGGTCACCCGGGCCGACGAGGAGGCACTGCAGTGAGTGAGCGAGCTGCGCCTCTCTACTGCCCGTACTGCGGGGACGAGGACCTCCGGCCCTCCGAGGAAGGCCATGGCGCGTGGGAGTGCCGGCCGTGTGCACGGGTGTTCCAGCTCAAGATGATCGGGTTGCGGGTGACGGTGGAATGAGTGACTTGAAGACGATCGCCGAAGAGGCGAACGAGCGGCTGGCCGATGCCTCGCCCG
>DASSDE010001109.1:0-3203 GCA_035697365.1 Kribbella sp.
AGCGGCATCGTCTCCGAGCTTCGGACCCGGACCCGGCTTCTCGGCCTGAGGCCACTCCTGGACTCCGGGCAGTTGCGCGCCTCGGCTGCCGAGCATCACGACCTCCTGGATCTGATCGAGGCGCGCGATGGTGCCGCCGCCGAGGCTCTGATGCACCGCCACATCGCCCACGTCCGCTCCGATTGGGCGGGTCCACGTACCCACGACGCCCGTGACTAGAAGACCGAGAAGGTCTTGGGGAGAGCAATGAGTGATCAGTACGACTCGTTCAGCAGAATCGTCGAGGACGAATGGGCGTGGCGCCGGCAGGAGCTCCCCGACCGGTCGCTCGACGAGCCGCTCGAGCCACGGCTGCCCGACGTCGGACCGGACCGGCAGGAGTACCGGGCTGTGCGCTGGCGGGACGTCGATGCTCAGCTCGGCAAGATCGACCGAACCCGGCTGACGTCCGAGCAGGCCGAGGATTTCGACGTCTACCGCTTCCAGATCAAGACCTTGATCGGCCGGCAGGCGTACCGGATGTTCGAACGACCGGCCAATGCGGACACCGGCTTCTGGATGGACCTGACAGGCCAATCCCGGCGCAGGCTCGGCTCGGCCGACGACGCCGCAACCTACGTCGAGTGGCTGCGCCAGATCCCTGGTTACATCGATCAGAACATCGAGAACATGCGCGCGGGCGTCAAGCGTGGCTTCGCCCCGGCCCAGGTCTCCATGATCGGGAGGGAGGCGACGATCCGTTCGGTGGCGGAATCCCGGCCCGAGGACGTGAGCTTCGTCCAGCCGTTCGGGACGCTGCCCGAGAAACTCGCCGGCCGCGAGCAGTTGACCATTGCCGGTCAGGAAGTGATCGCCGGCGACGTTGTGCCGGCGTTCCGCAGACTCTTGGACTTCTTCACCAGGGAGTACTTTCCAAGGCTGCCGGTCGACATCGCGGCGGTCGACGGACCGGGTGGCGAGGAGTTCTACGCCTATCAGCTGTACGAGTACGCGACGACCGAGCTGACCGCGCGGCAGATCTACGAGATCGGCCTGGAACAGGTGGCCGCCCTGCGCGCCGAGATGGCCGAGGTCGCCGCCTCGGTGGGGTTCGCCGATGCCGACGCGATGCTGGCGTTCATGCGTACCGACCCGAAGTTCTACGCGACCACGACGACGGAATTGCTGCGGTTCGCGGCCTGGCAGGCCAAGAAGTTCGACGCCGTGGCGCACCACTACTTCGGCCGGCTGCCGCGGATGCGATTCGGCATCGAGGAACCGCCGCCGGACCTGGCACCGTTCTACACCTTCGGTCGCGGCGGACCGCACCGCTACACCCTCAACACCTACAACCTGGCCGCCCGGCCGCTCTATTCGATCCCGGCACTCACCCTGCACGAGGCCGCGCCCGGGCACGCGTTCCAGATCCCGTTCGCCCTCGAACAGACCCAGCACCCGGAGTTCCGGCAGAAGGTCTACATCTCGGCGTACGGCGAGGGCTGGGGACTGTACAGCGAACGGCTCGGCGTCGAGATGGGCATCTACGAGACGCCGTTCGAGCTGATGGGCATGCTCAGCTACCAGATGTGGCGCGCCGTCCGGCTCGTGGTCGATCCCGGGATGCATGCGCTCGGCTGGAGCCGTGAGCGGGCGCAGGACTATCTCCGGGACAACACCGCGATCAGCGATCATGAGATCGTCACCGAGGTCGACCGCTACATCGCCTGGCCAGGGCAGGCGACGGCGTACTACCTCGGAATGCTCAAGATCACCGAGGCCCGTCGCCGCGCCGAACAGTCACTGGGCGCTGACTTCGACGTCCGGAACTTCCATGATCAGATCCTGTCGCTGGGCAGCGTGCCGCTGCCGGTGATCGACCACGCGATCGACAGCTTCGTCGCCCGGGGCGGATCGTCGCCGTTCACCGATCTCGAGACGCGATGATCGCCCGCATCAGCAATGCCACGGTCCTCGACCTCACCGGTACCGAGGCGACCTTGGTACCCGACCAGCAGCTCGTCATCGAGGACGGCCGGATCCGGTCGGTCGGTGGCGCGCAGCAGCTTCATGATCGTGAGCTGATCACCATCGATGCGCGTGGCCGGGTGGTGATGCCCGGGCTGATCGACGGTCATGTCCACGTCACCGCGTACGAGGCGGACCTCGGCCGGCTGGAGGACGTTCCGGCGAGCTACCGGGCCTTCAGGGCAGCCGAGTTGATGCGCGGGATGCTGGATCGCGGGTTCACCACGGTCCGCGATGTCGGCGGCGCGGACTTCGGGCTGGCACAGGCAGTCCGCGAAGGCCGGATACCTGGTCCACGGCTGATCTTCGGCGGTCGCGCGCTGTCCCAGTCCGGCGGTCACGGCGACGGCCGTCCGCCGGGCCGTAATCACCATGACGACTGTTGTGAGTCCTTGAGCACCATCGCCGACGGTGTGGACGAGGTGCTCCGTGCCGCCCGGAACGAGCTCCGGCGCGGTGCCCAGCACATCAAGATCATGTTGGGCGGCGGCGTTGCGTCGCCGACCGACAAGATCTCCGATCTGCAGTACTCGCCGGAGGAGATCCGGGCAGCCGTGTCGGCTGCGACCAACGCTGGTATGTACGTCGCCGGGCATGCCTATACGACCGCTGCCGTTCGCCAGGGTCTCGAGAACGGTGTCCGTTCGATCGAGCACGGTAACCTGATGGACGAATCCGTCTTCGGGCTCTTCACCGAACGCGATGCCTACTACGTCCCGACGCTGGTCGCCTACCACGCCATGCGCGACGCGGGAACGTCGATCGGGCTGACGCCGGACAACCTACGGAAGAACACCGAGGTGATCGAGCGTGGCGTGGCCACCCTGGAAGCCGCCGACCGCGCCGGGCTCAAGATCGTCTTCGGTACCGACCTGCTGGGTGAACTGCAGACCCAGCAGAGCCGGGAGTTCGAGATCCGCAAAGACGTCCAGAGCGCCGAGTCGATCATCCGGTCCGCGACCACGGTCGCGGCGGAGCTGATCGGCATGGCCGGCGAGGTCGGTGTGCTGGTACCCGGCGCCGCCGCCGACCTGTTGATCATCGACGGCAACCCACTCGATGACATCGGCGTGCTCGCCGATCCGGCCAAAAACCTCCGGGCGATCATCGCCAACGGAGCGATCCACCGCTGCGACCTGTAATGATCACTTCGCCCAAGACGTCCGGGTCGGTCGCCGATCAGGACGATGGGTCACGTG
>DASSDE010001110.1:0-2479 GCA_035697365.1 Kribbella sp.
CCGGTCACCGGGTTGATCGCGTACGAGCCCAGGAAGACGCCGGTCTTCTCGCGCTCGGTGCTCTGCCGCTCGATCTCGGTGGTGGCCTTCACCTTGGTCAGGTACTCGTCGAAGGCGGCCTGCTGCTCCGGCGTGACCAGCTCGGCGGCCAGCTTCGCATCCGGCGCGACGACCATGAAGGTGGCGCCGAACAGCGTGTCCGGGCGGGTGGTGAACACCTTGATCGGCTCGTCACGGCCCTCCACCTGGAAGTCCGCGAACGCGCCCTCGGACCGGCCGATCCAGTTGCGCTGCATCAGCAGGATCTCTTCCGGCCACTGCAGCAGCTCCATGTCGTCCAGCAGCCGCTGGGCGTAGTCCGTGGTCTTGAAGTACCACTGGGTCAGCTCGCGCTTGGTGACCTCCCAGCCACACCGCTCGCAGCGTCCCTGGACGACCTGCTCGTTGGCCAGCACGGTCTGGTCGTTCGGGCACCAGTTGACGTACGACGCCTTGCGGTAGGCCAGACCGCGCTCGTACAGCCGCAGGAACAGCCACTGCGTCCAGCGGTAGTACTCCGGGTCGGACGTGTGCAGCCGGCGGGACCAGTCGAAGCTCAGCGCGTAGCGCCGGATCGACTCCGCCTGGGTCTCGATGTTCGCGTACGTGTACGTCGCCGGGTGCTCGTTGCGCTTGATGGCCGCGTTCTCGGCCGGCAGCCCGAAGGAGTCCCAGCCGATCGGGTTCAGCACGTCGTAGCCCTGCTGGAACCAGTAGCGGGCCAGCACGTCGTGCAGCGCGAACACCTCGGCGTGACCCATGTGCAGGTCGCCGGACGGGTAGGAGAACATCGTGAGCGCGTAGCGACGCTCGGCCGAGCCGTCGTCCTTCGCCTTGAACGCGTCCAGCTTCTCCCACACCGGACGCCACTTGGCCTGCATGGTGTTGAAGTCGTAGCCACCCCGGTCGATGGGAGTGTCCTCCACCTGCTCCGTCACGGTCCTACTCCAGCTTCTTGGTCTTGTTGAGCCTAAATCTGCCAGAAATGAAAAATCCCCTCACACAGGAGGGGGTGCCGCACTGACCGGCGCTCAGATTGCGCCTGGATGCCAGTACGGCTAACTAAGGAGCAGGCTCACTCGCATGAGGTCAGAATACCACTACAGGAACTCTGTCCCGCCGGTACGACGGTGGTCGCCCGGTGTGCGTCCGTACTTGCGTTTGAACGCGGTGGAGAACGGTCGTACGTCGGAGTACCCGCAGGCGCGCGCTACATCAGTGACGGACAGGTTGAGGTCCAGCAGCAGCTGTGCGGCCAGCTCGAGCCGAAGGCGGCGGAGCGTCGACATGATCGAGGCACCCGTCTGCTGCGTGAAGAGGCGTTCGGCGTGACGTTCCGACAGATGCGCGGCGGCTGCTACGTCTCGTACGGTGATCGGCCGCGACAGGTTGTCGCGCAGGTGCCGCTGCATGGCTTCTACCACCAAGGGACCTCTGTCCCGGCGCATTGGTTCGACAGCCAGGTCCTCGTCCAGCGCGAAGGCCCGTGCGGTCTCCAGCACGAGCGTAGAGCCCAAAGCCGTAAGAGCTGCTGAGTAGCCGGAGACCGGAGCTCCCGCCTCCCTGGCCAGCGCCGTGACGAGTGCCGGGAGCGCCCCTGTCCTTGTGGACATCACCGGGCCCTCCGCACGGGTCAGCCCGGACCACCAGCCGCGCTCGTCCGAACCAGGGCGGAACGTGAAGCCCCAGAACGCGATCCCCAGCGGCGCCGTACGCGACGACTCGATCTCATGCACGTCCCCTGGTCGAGCGAGAAACACCGACCCCGGCACCACGTCGTACTGAGCAGAGCCGGTGTTGAAACGCCCCTCACCGGAGTACGCGAGACAGACCTCGTGGAAGGAGTGACTGTGCCAGTAGTTGCGCCAGTACTCCGGCCGGTAGTGGCCCCAGCTGAGGAAGTCAGCACGGAACCCGTCGACCTCGCAGGACTCCAGTAGTCCCGCGAGGTCGACGAACCGGTCCGCACCGGCAACATCGGTGAGGCTCAAACAGCGCTCCTGCCCGTCGGGTCGACGCCACGCAGCATCATGCCCTGACCGAGCGACCAGTCGTGGGTCTTCACCGTCGGCGGGTCCGACGGGTCGCGGTACTGGATCAGCCAGGTGGTCCGCGGCTCGTCGCTGGTGTTCACCCCGGACCCGTGCACGGTCAGGTAGGTGAAGAACAGTACGTCGCCCGCCTCGGCCGGCTGCGGCGTCGCGGCGTCGAACGACGGCTCCAGCAGGTGGTACGAACCCTCCGGGCTGTGCTCCCGCGGGCCGTCCTTGTGGCTGCCCGGGATGACCCGCACGCAACCCTTCTCCTCCGGCGCATCGTCGAAGTGGAAGATCGCCGCGCCGACCCGGTGGTACGTGTGCGGGAAGAACGGGTGGTCCTGGTGCAGCGGGAACGGCGAACCGTTCTCCGGCGGCTTCACGAACAGCTTGGTGTGGTGCAG
>DASSDE010001111.1:0-5279 GCA_035697365.1 Kribbella sp.
GCCGTCGTCCAGAGGACCGAGCGGATCACTCCGCACATGATCCGGGTCGTGCTGACCTCCGACGACTTTGCGGACAACGGCTTCACCGATCACTACGTGAAGCTGCTGTTCTGCAAGGACGGCGTCGAGTACCCCGAGCCGCTGGACATGGGCGTGGTCCGCGAGACGTACCCGTCCGAGCAGTGGCCGACGATGCGGACGTACACCGTCCGCGGCTGGGACGAGTCGACGCGCGAGCTGACCATCGACTTCGTGTACCACGGCGACGAGGGTGTCGCGGGCCCGTGGGCAGCGTCGGCGCAGCCCGGCGACGTGCTGTGGTTCAACGGTCCCGGCGGTGCGTACGCCCCGGAGGAGACGGCCGACTGGCACCTGCTCGTGGGCGACGAGAGCGCGTTGCCGGCGATCGGCGCCGCGATCGAGCAGCTCGCGCCGGGTGCGCGAGCCACTGTCCTGCTCGAGGTGGCGGACGCGACCGAGGAGCAGAAGTTCGGCGGCTCCGGCGACGTCGACGTGCAGTGGTTCCACCGGACGGCTGCTGACGGCGATCGCGGCGACGGCCTGGTCGCGGCAGTCGAAGCACTGGACTTTCCCGACGGCACGCCGCACGTGTTCGTCCACGGCGAGGCCGGCTTCGTCTTCCGGATCCGCAAGAACCTCTTCACCGACCGTGCTCTCCCCCGCGACCGCGTCTCCCTCTCCGGCTACTGGCGCCTCGGCAAGAACGAAGACGGCTGGCAAGCCGAAAAAGCCGAAACCAGAAACCGCGAACAGGCCGCCGGCTAGCCCCTGGTTGTCAGTACGTCGATCAGGGTGCTCGCCTGGTTGGTGGGGAGGACCCAGTCCTCGCCATTCGCCTGCAGGATGACGGCGGGGCCTTCGGTGGCGACGGCGTGCGTCACTGCGATCGGGAACTTGAGCCGTTCCGCGCCGGAGAGCCCGAACTCGTAGGTACCGGTGACGCTCGACAGCGGGTAAGTGCGGAGCTGGTGCTCGGAGCGTGGGAGCGGGTGCGACTGGATCGTCACCGTGTCGGCGCCGACCAGCACGGCTGCAAGCGGGATGCCGCGGAGCCGGAAGACCAGCTCGTACGGCGTACTGGCCAACTCCGGCACGAATGGAACGAGCAGCGCACGGTTGGCCGCCCGCGCAAGCGCCAGCCCGCCGACGACCCCGACGATCAACGCCGGCAGTGCAAGGATCGCCGGCCACCAGACACCGACTGCCAACGGGAACAGCGTCACCATCAGCCCCGCGACCCCACCGAACAACCCACCAACAGCCGTCCACCACCGCGGCAAATACCGATGCCGCCGCCGCAGGACCAGCCCCGCCGCCAGCATCACCACCGGCACAACACACCCGACCCACGCGGCCACCGGCCCACCCGCCGCGATCACCCCAACAACCACCAGCAACAACACCGGAATCCCGACGTACGTCACCGCCACAGCCCGCTGAACCCGCCGATGCCTGCTCTCCACCGCAAAACCCAAGCACATCGCCGGGGTAACCGCCTACTGTGCATCAGGTGATCGAGATTCCTGCGAAGCTCATTCGGAACCACAGCGAGAAGGCGTCCGAGTGGCTGGACAGCTTGCCGGGGGCTGTTGAGCGGTACGTCGGTGAGTGGGATCTGACTGTCGACGGTGCTGTGCTGAGCGGTGAGGCGTCGCTGATCGTGCCTGTTGTGCGGCGGGACGGGACGGCCGCGATCCTCAAGTTGCAATCGGTGAACGACGAGTCGGAGAGCGAGGCGCTGGCGCTTCGTACGTGGCACCACGACGACGTTGTCGAGGTGCTCGAGGACGACCCGGCGACGTCCACGATCCTGCTCGAACGGCTCCTGCCGCGGACGCTCAACGACGTACCCGACGATCTCGAGGCGACGCGGATCCTCGCGGAGCTCCTCACGCACCTGATGGTTGTCCCCGCGCCGCCGGGCGTCCGGCGGCTTGCCGACATCGCCGGCCAGATGCTGGCGGATGCCCCCGCGATCATCCCGTTGCTCGTCGACCCGGCCGAGCGGGCGCTGACCCGCCGCCTGGCCGACCGGATGGCAGAGGCGCTGCCCGAGCCGGGCGATCGGCTGCTGCATTGGGACCTGCACTACGAGAACGTCATGGCCGCGGACCGGCAGCCGTGGCTGGTGATCGACCCGAAGCCGCTGGCCGGCGACCCGGCGTTCGAGCTGATGCCCGCGGTGTGGAACCGCTGGGACGAGCTGGTGGCCACGGGCGACCTCTCGCAGGCGATCCGGAACCGGTTCGACCTGATGCTTGAGGTCACCGGGATCGAGCGTGACCGGGCGCTCGCCTGGACCGCGGGCCGGGTCCTGCAGAACGTGCTGTGGTTCACCGAGGACGGCGACACCCGGATCGAGAACGAACTCGCCGCGGTCGCCGATGCCCTGTTCGCGTGATTACATAATTACGTGACTATTCCTACGCTGTACGACTGGGCCGGCGGCCATGAGGCACTCCGACGGCTGATCGACGTGTTCTACGACCAGGTACTCGAGGACCCGGCCCTGGTGCCGGTCTTCGGCACCATGAGCGAGAACCACCGCGAGCACGTGGCGATCTGGCTCGGCGAGGTGTTCCGCGGGCACAGCCGCTACACCGACGAGCTCGGCGGCTACCCCGCGATGCTGTCGCACCACCTGAACCTCGGACTGACCGAGGAGCAGCGCTCACGCTGGGCGTCGTTGATCGCGGCCAGCGCCGACCCGGCCGGTCTCCCTGACGACCCGGAGTTCCGCTCGGCGTTCGTCGCATACATCGAGTGGGGCACCCGGATCGCCCTGTCGAACTCGCAGCCCGGCGCGACGCCGCCACCGGAGGCCCCGGTTCCGCACTGGGGTTGGGGCGAGGCCCCGCCGTACCAGCCCTGACAGGAGTCGGCGGCCTTTGGGGTGGGTAGAGTCCCGGGTTCACGCTGTGTCTGCCGGCGGGGATGCGAGGCTTTAACCTGTGACCGCTCAGCTCGAGTACCCCGACGTACAGGATTCCGAGGCACTGCTGTCCGTCCACGGGCTGTGGAAAGTGTTCGGCCCGAAAGCCCAGCGCGTGCCGCACCGCCCGGACCTTGCCGCACTGGACCGCAGCGCGCTGTCCGCGAAGACCGGCTGTACGGCAGCCGTCCGCGACCTGAGCTTCGACGTCGCGCCCGGTGAGGTGTTCGTCGTGATGGGCCTGTCCGGGTCGGGCAAGTCGACGCTGGTGCGCTGCCTGACCCGGCTGATCGAGCCGACCGCCGGCCGGTTGACCTTCGAGGGCGAGGATCTGCGCGCAGCCGATGAGAAGCGGCTGCGCGCGCTCCGGCGGAGCAAGTTCTCGATGGTGTTCCAGCACTTCGGCCTGCTCCCGCACCGCAAGGTGATCGACAACGTCTCGTACGGCCTGGAGATCCGCGGCGAGAGCAAGCCCGACCGGCGCCGGCGCGCCCAGGAGGTCATCGACCTGGTCGGCCTGGCCGGCAACGAGCACCTGTACCCCGAGCAGCTGTCGGGCGGTATGCAGCAGCGCGTCGGCCTGGCGCGGGCACTCGCGAACGATCCCGACGTACTGCTGTTCGACGAACCGTTCTCGGCGCTCGACCCGCTGATTCGGCGGGAGATGCAGACCGAGGTGGTGCGGCTGCACCGCGAGGTCGGCAAGACGATGGTGTTCGTCACCCACGACCTGTCCGAGGCGCTGAAGCTCGGCGACCGGATCCTGCTGATGCGCGACGGTGGCGCCGTCCAGCTCGGTACCGGCGACGAGCTGGTCGGGGCGCCGGCCGACGACTACGTCCGGGAGTTCGTCCGCGACGTCTCGCGGGCCGACGTCCTCACGCTGCGCTGGATCGTCCGCGATCCGCGCCCGGACGAGGCGCTCGACGGTCCCGAGCTCGGTCCGGACGTCCTTGTCCGGGACGCGACCCGGCTGGTGCTGGAGTCCGACCGCCCGGTCAAGGTCGTGGACGGCGGCACGCTGCTCGGGGTGATCGGCGACGAGGAGATCCTCGCCGTCGTCGCACCGCCCGAAGACGACGAAGACCCCGAAGCCTGATGGCCGCGATCACCAGCGACGTGGAGGTCGAGGTACGCCGGCCGCGGCGCAGCGTGGTCATCGGCGTACTGCTGATCGTCTGGGTCGCGGCGTACTTCGCCCTCCGCGGCATCGACACGCTCGTCCTCGGCGGCCAGGACACCACCGGGCTGCACCGCTGGCTGACCGACCACCGCGATGACATCGGCCAGGGCAACGTGTTCTTCGCCGCGATCCGGATCGCCGTCGAACACTTCGTCGTCCTGTTGCAGAACGTCATCGCGCAGCCGTCGTTCGACCGTCCGGTCCCGGTGATCGGCTGGCTCGGCGTGATCGCGATCGCGGCGTACTGCGCGTGGGCGTTCGGCAACTGGAAGGTCGCCGTACTGACCGCGCTCGGGCTCGGATTCGTCGGGCTGCAGGGATTGTGGCAGGAGAGTATGGACACGCTCTCGCTGACCGTCGCGGCGGTGCTGCTCTCGTTGCTGGTCGCGATCCCGCTGGGGATCTGGGCCGGGCTCTCCGATCGGGCGTTCAAGGTCGCCACGCTGCTGCTCGACCTGATGCAGACGCTGCCGACGTTCGTGTACCTCGCGCCGCTGACACTGTTCTTCGCGATCGGGCCGGCCGCGGCCACGATCGCCACGCTGATCTACGCGGCGCCGCCCGCGGTCCGGCTGACTGCGCACGCGATCCGTTCGGTGCCGCCGGAGAGCGTCGAGGCGGCGCGTTCGCTCGGCTCGACCGGCGGGCAGACCCTGCTGAAGGTGCTGCTGCCGATGTCGCGGTCGACCGTTGTCGTCGGCATCAACCAGACCATCATGGCCGCGCTGTCGATGGTGACCGTGGCCGCGCTGATCGACGCGCCGGGCCTCGGCCAGACGGTGCTGAAGGCGCTGCAGACGCTGGACGTCGGCGTCGCCTTCAACGCCGGGCTGGCGATCGTGGTGATCGCGATCGTGCTCGACCGCGTGACGACCGCCGCCGGTGACCGGCCCTGGCGGACGGCGAGTGTGCGCCGGAGGGTCCTGCTGGGCGCGGGGGCTGTCGCGGTCCTCGTCGCAGTCTGGTTCTCCCGTACGTACGTGTGGGCGGCCGATTTCCCGACCGGCGTCAACGTGGGCTCGCGGATCGCGGTGATCGCGTCGGACGTGACCAACTGGGTGCAGGACGTCTTCGGCGGCTTCACGTACGGCGTCCGCGACGCGGTGACCGTGGCGCTGCTCAACCCGCTCGAAGGCCTGCTGA
>DASSDE010001112.1:0-3740 GCA_035697365.1 Kribbella sp.
GCCAGGCCCAGAAGAATGCGAGCGCACCGGCCGTCAACATGATGGTTGCCGGGAGCACCCACTTGTGTGTCCCCTGGACCAGTAGAGCCTGCAGCGTCGCGATACCTCGCAGTACGAACAGGAACATCACGATGCACGGCAGAGCGATCAGTCCGTGCGCGACCCACGCACTGGCGCGGGACGGCCCGCCCCAAGTACCGGGCTGGACCGGACCGTGCTCGACGAAGCCCCAGAACGGTCCGCGGACGACGGCCAGCACAGCCAGGAACAGTACGAACAGGCTCACGAGTCCGAGTACCGCGCTCAGCAGGCCGTACCCGAAGACCTGCCCGTTGGTCATCGGCCGCATAGCCGGGCTTCTGCCCACGCGGTACTCCCCCAGCCGTCGCCAGCGGCGCGCCGCGGTCTCGCGCTCGTCCAGGACCGCGTCGGCCAGCGTCAGTATGCCGACGGGCAGCAGCAGCGCGTCGTACACCACCGAACGCCACTGGATCCCGTGCTTACGTACATCGGCCACCGGCTTGGTGAGCGTCTGGGTCATCGTCTCTCCTCAGGTCTCAAGTCCTGAGATCGAGGCTAGGAACCGGGCGACCGCGGCGCCTCCAGCCAGAGAGCCGAACCGGATGCAGTACTCCGGTAGGGGGTGTCCTGTGATCCAGTTCACAGTGACCACGATGCGTGTCGCCGCGTTACACGGTCAGTGCTGGTTGGCGCCGCCGAATCGCGCCGGCCGTACGGGGACGGGGGTCTTCGTCCAACAGGAGGTACTGATGCGCAAGCGGAACCTGGCGTTGGCAGCGACGCTGCTCCCGGTTTTGCTGCTCCAGGGCTGTGGCACCGACTCCGGGATGGCCGCCGCGGCGCCTGCCGCCCACAAGGCCGCCCGGCCGGTCACCGCGGACGAGCCGATCGGCTCCGACGATCCCGTACTGAACGCCTATTACACGTACCGCGTCGCGCTGGACGTGATGATGCGCAGCGGCGGCAGCAAGACCGAGCAGCTGCAGCCGGTGATGACGCCGAAGATGTACCAGGCGATCAGCGCCGAGGCGAAGTACTTCCGGACGAAGAAGCTGCACAACACCGGCCTCACCAAGGTGGTCTGGGCCAAACGCATGCTCGACTCGAACGGCGTCCTGGTCAGCGCCTGCTACGACACCACCGCCGCGCGCACCGTGAACGTCCGCGGGCGCGGCGTCCTCCCGAACACCACCCCCACCCGCTGGCTCGACCAGATGCGGGTCGTCAACGAGGACGCCCGCTGGATCGTCGACGGCGGCACCACGACGCCCACCACCACCTGCTGACTGCCTGCTCGCTGCCTGCAGACCGCCTGTTTGCCACCTGCTGCCGCCTGTTTGCTCGCATGTTTGTGGCGGGTCGATCACGATCGGGTGGTCACCGGATTGCGCGCGGTCACCCGGGGCAGACTCGGTGATGAGTGCCGACGAGGTCGAGGGGTCCACCGATGATCGACACACACATTCGTGACTGGCTGCCTTCGTGGCTCGGCCACCGTGGCGCGCCCGAGGCGTTCCGCGCCCGCGGTACGAGTTCCCGCGTCAGCCGGCTCGCCGCGCAGTACGACGCCGAGGTCGATGCCGCGCTGCAACGTCTCTGGCCGAAGGCGCGGATCTACCACGACCGCGAATTCACCCGGGACCGGGCGGACTTCCTCCTGGTCGTACGCGGCCGCGGCGTGATGATCGAGACCAAGGTGAAGAGCGATCCCGGGGTGTTCCGCGGCTCCACCCTGCCACCGCTGCTCGACCGCCTGCAGCGCGACGGCCGGCGCCTGGTCGTCCTCGTGAACCAGGGCGATCCCGCCCCGGCCCGCGACCTGATCACCGACAAACTCGGCGACAAGGGCCGCATCGTGGTCTGGTCCGGCCCCCACCACGACACCGACCTCCACCAAGCCGTAGAAGCCCTCCTGACCCAAACCACCCGCCACCCCTGAGCGCAGGTATGCGAGAGGGACCCTGGAGCTACCCAAGGTCCCTCTGCGTAGTGCGTGAGCGTGCGCGAATCAGGCGTTCTTGATGGCCGAGACCTCGAGCTCGAGCGTGACCTTGTCGCTGACCAGGACGCCGCCGCCCTCGAGCGCCGCGTTCCAGCTGACGCCGAAGTCCTTGCGGTTGATGACGACCTTGCCCTCCAGCCCGAGCCGCTGGTTACCGAACGGGTCGGTGGCTGTACCGGTGTACTCGAACTCGACGTCGACCGGCTTCGTCACGCCGCGGATCGTCAGGTCACCGGTCACCGTGAACTCCGCGTCGCCGGTCTGCTTGACCGCGGTGGAGGCGAAGACGATCTCCGGGTGCTCGTCCATCGCCAGGAAGTCGTTGCTGCGCAGGTGATCGTCGCGCTGGCTGTTGCGGGTCGTGATGCTCTTCGCCTGGATGGTCACCTTGCCCGTGGAGTTCTCCGGGTTCTCGCCGTCGATGTGGAACGAGCCCTCGAACTCGTCGAACGCACCACGGACCTTGGTCACCATCGCGTGCCGCGCACTGAAGCCGATCCGGGTGTGGGAGGCATCGAGAGTGTAGTCACCGCTGAGCGCGGCGTACTCGCTGGACATCGAGGATTCCTCCAGAGTTAACTAGTTGAACTTTACACAGTACAGATTTCACCCTTGACGCTCAGAAGTCCACCCCGCACTCGGCGTGTCCGGTCCATGGACCCGATCGGATCAGAGAATGGACCCGGAACGTACGCAGGTGGTGGGAGGGGTGTGGGTCGGTGCAGCGGATGGTCAACTGTGCTTCGGCGGCGAGCGACGTCTACCGAGCGGTCAGCACGGTGCTCGGGCGGGAGCGGTTCTGGGCCGAGTCCGCACCGGAGTCCGGCGGGGTGATCTCCTTCGTACTGGCTGACGGCCGCACCGACGAGAGCCCGATCGAACAAGCCGTCCAGGACCGCGTCTACCAACTGCGCCACTTCGGCCAGACCCTCACCTTCACCTTGGCGCCCACCCCCACCGGCGGCACCGACCTGACACTCGCGGCACCGGATGGAGGCGTCGATTCGGGCGTTCTTGTTTCGTTGCTGTTGCGGCTGAAGGCGTTCGTGGACTTCGGCGTCGATCTCCGCAACCACGATCCCCGGCGCACAACCTCCTACGCCGACTCCTGACCCCTCATCTGTTGCCCGCAGCAACATGATTAACGGGTTGCGGACGCCCCGCCGAGCAGATCTCATAGGTGGTCGAAGGATCGGAGGAACCACCGTGGAACCGCTCAGCGCCGACGACATCCGGCGTTCGTTCGTCAACTCGACCAAGAGCCAGGTCAAGGCGCTGACCTTGCCACCGAACTTCGCCGAACTCCCCTGGGAGTCGCTGGACTTCCTCGGCTGGCGCGACCCGAAGGCGCCGAACCGCGGCTACCTCGTCCTACGTCGGGACGCCGACGTCACGGGCATCGCCGTCAGCACCCAGGCGTCGGGCAAGGCCCGCCGGTTCGCCGGCCTCTGCGACCTGTGCAACACCACGCACCACGTGAGCGACGTCGCCCTGTTCGCGGCCCGGCGCGCCGGTTCCGCCGGGCGGTCCGGGAACACCGTCGGTACGTACATGTGCGCCGATCTCGCCTGCTCGCTCTACATCCGCGGCCTGAAAGAACTCGACGTACCCCAAGGCGAAACCGCCACCCCCGAAGTCCGAGCCGAACGCCTGACAACCCGCCTGCACGCCTTCACAACCCGAGTCCTCACCTAGCCCACCCCCACGCCGAGCGCCC
>DASSDE010001113.1:0-2538 GCA_035697365.1 Kribbella sp.
GTGAAGAGGGAGTAGATCGAGGTGGTCGCGGTGAGGAACAGGCGGTTGCGTTTCGGGCCGCCCCAGGTGAGGTTGCTGACGGTCTCGGGGACCAGGAGCTTGCCGAGCAGCGTGCCGTCCGGGTGGTAGATGTGCACGCCGTCCGCTGCGGAGGCCCAGACGCGGCCCTCGGTGTCGAGGCGGATGCCGTCGAAGATCCCGTTGCCGCACTCGGCGAAGAGTTCGCCGCCGGTCAACTTGTCGCCGTCGACGGTGAAGACGCGGATCGTCGCCTCCTCCGAATCGGTGATGTAGAGCAACGACTCGTCGAGCGAGAACGCCAGCCCGTTCGGCCGGTCGAAGTCGTCGGCGACCCGGCTCAGCCCACCGTCCGGTGCCACCCGGTACACGTGACAGCCACCGGTCTCGATCTCGCCCTTGTAGCCCTCGTAGTCGGAGTCGATCCCGTACGCCGGGTCCGTGAACCACACCGACCCGTCACGCTTGACGACCACGTCGTTCGGGCTGTTCAGCCGCTTGCCGTCGTACTCGTGGGCGAGCACCGTGATGCCGCCGTGGTGCTCGGTCCGGGTCACGCGCCGGTTGCCGTGCTCGCAGCTGACCAGCCTGCCCTGGGTGTCGCGGGTGTGGCCGTTGGTGTTGCCGGCCGGCTGCCGGAAGACGGAGACCTGGTACGACGTTTCGTCCCAGCGCAGGATGCGGTCGTTCGGGATGTCGCTCCAGAGCAGGTACCGCCCGGCGGCGGAGTAGACCGGGCCCTCGACCCAGCGCCCTCCGGTCCACAGCCGCTCGAGGTGGCGGTCCCCTCGGATGGGTTCGAACCGGTCGTCCAACTTCTCCCAGACGGCCGGTGCGGTCCCCGCCAACGGCTGGAGAATTCCCGTCATCACGACTCCTCGCAAACTCGGCTGCAATCGCTTCCCACCGAGCCTATGCGCTCGCAGCGCGCTCCGCTCCCGAGTGTCCGCAGACGGTCGTCAGCCAGGACCACACCGTTGTGGTCGCGGTGATGAAGAGGCGGTTCCCCTTGGGGCCGCCGAAGGTGAGGTTGCTGACGACCTCGGGGAGCAGGAGTTTGCCCAGGAGAGTGCCGTCCGGGTCGAAGCAGTGCACACCCTCGTGCGTGGCCGCCCAGATCCGGCCGGCGCTGTCCAGCCGGAGGCCGTCGAACATCCCGGCCGAGCACGGCGCGAACACGGCGCCGCCGGTCAGCTTGTCTCCGTCGACGTCGAACACGCGGATGTGCTTCGCGGGCGTGTCGACGACGTACAACTGCGACTCGTCGCGGGAGAACGCGAGACCGTTCGGACGGACGAAGTCGTCCGCGACGACGCTCAGCGTGCCGTCCGCCGCGATCCGGTAGACGGAGCAGCCGTCGAGCTCCTGCTCGGCCGCGTGCCCTTCGTAGCTCGAGGTGATGCCGTACGGCGGGTCGGTGAACCAGATCGATCCGTCACTGCGTTCGACAACGTCGTTCGGGCTGTTCAGCCGGCGGCCGTCCCAGTGCGAGGCGAGCACGGTGAGGCTCCCGTCGTACTCCGTCCGCACAACCCGGCGATCTCCCTGCGAGCAGCTGATCAACCGGCCGGCGCGGTCGATGGTGTTGCCGTTCACGTAGCCGGACGGCCGGCGGAACTCGCTGACCTGGCCGGACAGCTCGTCCCAGCGCAGCATCCGGTCGTTCGGGATGTCGCTGAAGATCAGGCAGCGCCACGCGGGCGAGTACGCCGGACCCTCGAGCCAGCGGCCGCCGTCGTACAGACACTCCAGGTACTCATCGCCGGCGACCTTGGCGAAGCGGTCGTCGAGTGCCACCAGCTCGGCGCGTAGCCGTGGTGGCGCGGGGTTGATCGTTACGGTCATGCGATGGATGTTATCTTGACGAAGACCCTGAAGACAGAATGAGGTTCGGTTTGTGACCCAGATGACCATAGATGATGTGGATCGCGGCCTGCTTGCCGCCTTGCAGGAGGACGCCGGGCAGTCGTATGCCGCGCTCGGGCAGGCGGTCGGGCTGTCGGCCGGGTCCGCGCACGAACGGGTTCGCAAGCTCAAGGCGGGCGGCATCATCCGCCGGACGACGGTCGAGGTCGATCCGGCGGCCGTCGGGCTCGGCGTGCTCGCGTTCGTACTGCTCGAGTCCGGAGCATGGATGGGTGACGAGGCAACCCTCGAGGCGCTGCGGGCGATTCCCGCGGTGGAGGAGGCGCACATCATCGCCGGACCGGCGTCGGTACTGGTGAAGGTCCGGACGGCGACCACCGAGGACCTGCAGTCGACGCTGCGCGCCCTCCATCAGGTGGACGGAGTGACCAGCACGCAGACAGTCGTCGTACTGGAGACATTCTTCGAGCGGCGACCCGCCACAGTATGAGCCCGGTGTGAGGAACGCCCTGTCCTCCTGGGAGGCTGCTTGACCCTAGACTCGGGCCAGCCGAAGGGAGCAGCTGTGTCCGACAGCAAGCAGATCACCAAGGTGCTCGTCGCCAACCGGGGCGAGATCGCCGTCCGGGTCGTCCGGGCCGCCGCCGACGCGGG
>DASSDE010001114.1:0-3756 GCA_035697365.1 Kribbella sp.
GACGCCGGTCCTGGACGCGCAGTACGTGACCAAGCTGGCGACCGCGATCCGCGGCCGGAGTGTGCCGGACCTGGTCGACATCGACGACATCAACTCGATGCTGTTCATCTACCGCGACGCCTTCACCGATCTCACCGACCCACTCGCCGCGCTGGACTTCCGGGACAAGCTCAGTCCCGGGCACCTGCGGCTGGCGACCAAGGAGAACCGGGTGTACGGCGTGCCGTACCTCGCGGACAACTCGATGTTCTGGTTCAACACCGAGCTGTGCGACCGGGCGGACGTCGACCCGGACGAGGCCGTCAAGTCTTTCGGAAACCTGCTCGATGCAGCCCGGAAAATTCGGAAACTCGGCGACGACATTTACGCCTGGAGTTTCCCGGCGAACAGTCCGGGGGCGCTTGGGTTCGTCGTCCAGCCGATGGTCTGGGCCGCCGACACGGACCTGATCCAGGGTCCGGTCGGCAGCCAGTCCGGGCACATCACCGGGAACGACGTGGTCCGGCAGATGCTCGAGCTGCACCGGCAGCTGTGGGTGGACGGACTGGTGCCGAGGGCGAACTTCTCCGACGACGCCTCCCGGTGGGGCAGTGACTTCCGGGCCGGCAAGGTCGGGATCCTGCCGTCCAACTACAGCGTGGTCGTGTCGGCGTCCGACGCGGCGTTCCAGAAGAAGGTGACGCCGCGGCTGCTGTCCGGGCCGGACGGCGGATCCGCGTTCTTCGACGGCGGCGACAACATGTGCATCCCGCGCGGTGCCCGGAACGCCTCCGGCGCCTGGGAGTTCGTCCGGTTCGCGCTGGACCTGCCGCAACAGATCGATCTGCCGGCCGGCGGCTACACCCCGGTCCGGTCGGACGCCCGGACGCCCGAGTTCGCGACCAAGTACCCGCTGGCGACTTTGCCGCTGGAGCGCATCCAGGAGGGGTACGCGCCGACAACGCTTTCCTACAACCTCCTCTACAACCAGCCGGACGGGCCGTGGTTGCAGATGTTCCGCCGAGCCGTCTTCGACGGCGAGCTGGAGGCCGCCATGAAGGAAGCACAGCAGAACTACGACCGGATCCTTCGTCAGGGGCAGGCGTGAGTACCGGCGTCGGCGTCCGGAGCGCTGGCCGCATCGGCACCCGTACCGCAGGATCGCCGCCGCGCCGGATCGGCAGCGGCTCGCTCACCCATCCGTCCCGGACCGGGCTGCTGCTGGTCACGCCGGCGGTGCTGTTCGTCGCCGTGTTCGTCCTGGCTCCGCTGGTCTTCGCGCTGGTCATCTCACTGACCAACTGGCCGCTGATCGGGACCGTGAAGTTCAGCGGCCTGAAGAACTACACGGCGATCGTCTCCGACGCGGCGTTCGCCAAGTCCGTGCTCTACACGCTGCTCTACACGATCATCGTGACCGGGCCGATCCTGGTGCTCGGCTATGCGCTCGCTGTCCTGGTCCGCCGGAAACGCCGGGGATCCACGGTGTTGCGGACGGTCTTCTTCCTGCCGTTCGTGGTCGGGCTGTCCACGCTCAGCTTCGTGACCGTTCTGGAGGCGCAGCCGCAGAGCGGCGTGATCAACATCGTGCTCAAGAAGCTCGGGATCACCGACGGTACGACGGCCTGGCTGGTGGACGGGCCGCTCGCCACCGGGCTGATCTGCGTGCTGGTGGTGTGGGCGGTCAGCGGGCTGACCATGATGCTGCTGATGGCCGGCATGCAGGCGATCCCGCGCGAGTACTACGAGTCCGCCGAGCTGGACGGGGCCGGCTGGTGGAAGCAGGAGCGTGAGATCACCATCCCGATCCTGCGCCGGACGATCGCGATGGCGGTGATCATCTCGGTGATCGGCTCGCTGCTCGCGTTCTCGCAGTTCTACATCCTCACTCGCGGCGGTCCGGGGACGGACACCACGACGGTCGTGCAGTACATCTACAACCGCGCGTTCGTCCAGCTCCAGCTCGGTGCCGCGACCGCGTTGTCGATCGTGCTGGTGATCGTGGTCGGCCTGGTCACCGCGGCCCAGTTCCGCCTGCTCCGGGAGAAGGACTGACCATGCGAGGAAAGAACACGTTTTACGTGATCGGTGGTGGCGGTGCGTTCCTGGTCTTCGCCGTACCGTTGCTGTGGGCCCTCTTCCGGTCGGTGCAGCCGAACGACGTGATCGTCGCGGCGCCGGACGGGAAAACGTTCTTCGACCTGACGTGGGACAACTTCCGGACGCTGATCGAGGGCCCCGGGAACCTGGTGCGCGCGGTCGGGAACAGTTTGGTCGTCGCCATCAGCACGGCTGTACTGACGGCGCTGCTCGCCACGTTCGCCGGGTACGGGTTCGCGCGGTTCCGGTTCCGCAGCGGGCCGGTGCTGTTCGCGCTCGTGGTGGTGTCGATGATGATCCCGTTCCAGGCGATCCTGACGCCGCTGTACCTGGAGATGAACACCCTGCGGCTGACGGACAGCCTGCTCGGACTGGTGCTGTTCTACACCACGGTGAACCTGCCGTTCGGGGTCTTCGTGATGCGGAACTCGTTTTCCTCGGTGCCGGTGGAGCTCGAGGACTCCGCGCACGTGGACGGCTGCGGGACGCTGCGGATGCTCGGCTCGGTGCTGCGTCCGCTGATCACCCCGGGTGCCGCGACCGTGGCGCTCTACGCGTTCCTCGCGGCCTGGACCGAGTTCCTCGGGGCGCTCACGTTCCTGACCAAGGACGAGCTGTACACGCTGCCGGTCGCGCTGGTGAATGTCCAGGCGGGTGCGTACGGGGAGATCAACTTCGGCTCGCTGGTCGCGGGATCGGTGATCGCGATGATCCCGTGCGTCGTGCTGTACGTCGGGCTGCAACGCTTCTACGTCTCCGGCCTGGCCTCAGGAGCCGTCAAAGGCTGACCTCGAGCACCCGTCAACCGTTTCCCCAGCCCGGAAATGGTTGGTGGGTGCTCAAAGTCGCGGGTGGATCTCGTGGTCGGTGTGCACGGCGGCGTGGGCCTCGCCGACCTGGCGGCACAGGTCCATCAGGTCCTGCTCGTTGCGGACCTGCTGCTTGGCCTTCGGCCCCAGGTCGGTGATGTGGTCGCGCGCCCGCAGCAAGCGCTGGAAGACCCGCTCCCGCTCCGCCGGGTCGTCGGTGTACTCCGGGTCGAGGTACGCGGTCGCGTCGCGGCGGATGTGGGCCATCGCGGTCTGGGTCCGCCCGCGGGTGCTGAACAGTGACGCGAAGATCGTGATCAGCAGCACCACCAGGATCACCGCCAGCGACAGGCCGGTACTGATCTCGCCGACCTCGACGTGCTCGCCGTCGTTCACGAACGGCAGGTTGTTCTCGTGCAGCGCATGCAGGATCAGCTTGGCGTCGATGAAGACCAGGATCGCCGCCAGCCCGAACGACAGGTAGATCAGCCGATCCAGCAGCCCGTCGAGCAGGAAGTACAGCTGTCGCAGGCCGAGCAGGCTGAACGCGGTCGCGGTGAACACCACGAACACGTTCTGGGTGAGGCCGAAGATCGCCGGGATGGAGTCCAGCGCGAACATCAGGTCGGTGGCGCCGATCGCGACCATCACGAGCAGCATCGGCGTCAGCATCCGGCGGCCGTCCACCACGGTGGTGAGCCGGTCGCCGTCGTACTCCTCGGTGGTCCGGAAGAGTCGCCGGGCCAGCCGGACGACGAGGTTCTGGGCCTGGTGCGATTCCTCGGTTTCCGGTTTGAGCATGTTGCCGGCGGTCAGCAGCAGGGCGATCCCGAACAGGTAGAACACCCAGGAAAACGTGTGCAGCAAC
>DASSDE010001115.1:0-2385 GCA_035697365.1 Kribbella sp.
AGACCGCATCGAGCTCGAGCTGACGCGCGTGCTCAACGCGCCCGGCGTTACGCACCTGCGCTACCGGGTGGCGTCATGAGCGGCCGCAGGCTGATCCTGCTGATGTCGGTCTCGATGGGCGGCTTCGCCGGCCGCCCCGACGGGACGATCGACTGCCGTCGACCCCTAACGAAAAGGAGCGTGCACACGTGGACCTCGAAGCGAGCGGACGGAGCATCGTCGACGACAACCTCTACATGGTCCTCGCGACCGCCGACGCGGACGGGCGGCCGTGGGCCTCGCCGGTGTACTTCGCGTCCGAGGACTACACGGAGTTCTATTGGGTCTCGTCGCCGGAGGTGACGCACTCGCGCAACCTCGCCGCGAGGTCCGAGGTGAGCATCGTCGTGTTCGACTCCCAGACGCCGATCAGCACCGGCCAGGCCGTCTACATGTCGGCGGTCGCCGGGCAGGTCACAGGCGCCGAGCTGGAGCGGAGCATCGCGATCTTCTCGAGCCGGGCGCTGGCACACGGCGGGCGGGAATGGACGGTGGCGGACGTGAGCGAGCCCGCGCCGCTGCGGCTCTATCGCGCGACGGTGTCCGCGCACTTCATGCTCGACAAGAGCGGCGAGGGGCCGCGGTACGACCACCGCACGCCGGTGCAGCTCACGCGCGCCGGCTGAGCGGGATCTCGGCGTGCAGCCGGGTGCCCTCGCCCGGCGGGCTGTCGAGCGGGAGCGTGCCGTCGAGCGCGGCGATGCGGTCGGCTAGGCCGCGCAGCCCCGCTGACCCCGAGCACCGGCCGTGACCACGGCGACCAACGCCATCGCCTCACGCTAGAGGGAGCTCCCGGGACCGAAGGAGAATCGAGATGGGAAAGCTGATCGCGACCACGCAGGCCACCATCGACGGCGTCATAGACCCGGTCGGCGAGTGGGTGCAGCCGGACGGAGACCACGGCGACTACTCGTTCGAGCGGCAGGCCAGGTCAGGCGGGCTGGTGCTGGGCCGCAAGACCTACGAGGGGCTGGCCGGGTACTGGCCGAGTCAAACCGGCAAGTGGGCGGACATGGTCAACGCGATGCCCAAGTACGTCGGGTCCAACACCCTGTCCGGAGATCTCGAGTGGAACGCGACCCTGCTCAACGGGGACCTCGAGGACTCGATCCCCAAGCTGAAGGACGACGTCGACGGTGACCTGTTCATGCACGGCAGCGGCGAGTTCGCGTACGCCCTCGCCGAGAAGGGCCTGATCGACGAGTACGAGGTCTACCTCAACCCGCTCGTCTGGGGCCAGGGAAACGTCCACGTGCTCGGCGACAGAGGAACCATCCGGATGCATCTCGACGACGTCAAGCGCTTCGACTCCGGAGTCGTCCTCCTCACCTACCTCCCGGCAGCCCCATAAACCGCTGGGGCACGAGCTGAAGACCGACGCGGCCGATCGAGTCGCCTCTGTCGCCGTCCAGCGTTGCCAGTTCTGCAAGCGTCCCTGAGAGGAAAGGCCCTGTTTACAAGGCTTTGCAGAGCCCTCTGACGGACTCGAACCGTCGACCCCCTCCTTACCATGGAACCACCAAGAACCGCTGTACGGACCGCCGTTCCCCCAGGTCACGCCCGACCGTAGATGCCAACGTTATGCGTTCTCCAAGTCTGTGGACCGCTGCGGACGCGCCGTCATCCCCCTGTAGTTCCACCGATCCGTCGGCCAGCGACTCACGCGAGGGCTTGTCGATCAACGTTGGGGTTTCGGCAGCAGGGTGATGGTTGCAGAGCCATGACCGTTTCAGATGTTAGTTACCGACCAGAGCGAGAGCCCAGCGCCTGCGTGGCCGATAACCAGTGCGGTCTCGCCGCCGCCAATCGGTTCTGCTGCCAACGCGGTCACCGAGCAGTCCAGCTGAGCGATCGTAGTCTGCGTCATTACGTCCCACACCAGCACCCGCCGGTCCTCCCCGCCGCTGACCACCCGCCCGTCCGGCAGCCCCACCGCCGCCACCACCCACTTGTCGTGGCGGCCGAGCTCTACCGGGTCGGTCCCGGGGGTGGCCGGCCCCATAGCTGATTCTGGATTACACCCGCGAGGACGCCCAGGGTATACAGCACCCCTACTGAGATCACAGTCCCGACGACCGTGGCGAGAATCTGTAGGCCGACGTTCGTAAGCCATGGCGGGTAACGAGCGGGTTGGGAGTCATCGCGTGATGCCATCCACTGAACCTATAACGTTTGATCATCCAGACGATCCTTCTAGACCTGTCTGGAGCCGTCTGGACCGACGGGGCATCCAACGTGAGCAGGCTCGATCCGTCTGGAGCCGTCCAGGCCGACGCGGAGCATCCGACTCGTAATCGGAAGTCGAGGGTTCTGAGCTAGTGCCCTCTGTACAAGATGCGGTGCTCA
>DASSDE010001116.1:0-4057 GCA_035697365.1 Kribbella sp.
GCTCGTCCGCGTCGTCGACGAGACCGCGCACCACGCCGGTCACGCGGACATCGTCCGGGAGTTGATCGACGGGCAGGGCGGCCAGGACGCGGACATGCTCGACGATGCCGGCTGGTCGGCGTACTTCACGAAGATCCAGCGCGCGGCCGAGACGTTCCACCATGAGTGACCTGGACGAGTTCGAGCGGCTGCGCGGCCGGCTGTTCGGGATCGCGTACCGGATGACGGGTACCGCGACCGACGCCGAAGAGATCCTCCAGGACGCCTGGCTGCGCTGGCAGGAGACCGACCACACGACGGTGCGCAACCCGGACGCGTACCTGGCGAAGATCGTCACGAATCTCTCGATCAAGCAGCTGACCTCGGCGCGAGCGCGGCGCGAGACGTACGTCGGTGAGTGGCTGCCCGAGCCCGTTCTGACGGGGCGCTCCGAGTTCGATGCGCTGGGTCCGTTGGAGGTGGTCGCGGAGCGGGAGTCGGTGTCGTTCGCGCTGCTGCTGATGCTGGAGCGGCTGACTCCGGCCGAACGGGCCGCGTACGTGCTGCACGAGGCGTTCGCGTACGGATACCGCGAGGTGGCCGAGCTGATCGGGACGTCGGAGGCGAACGCACGGCAACTGTCGTCGCGGGCCGGGAAGAAGCTGGCTCCGCAGCGGGACAGCGGGCCGCACCGCGAGCAGCCGGTCGACCGGGCCGGCTGGCGCAAGCTGGTCGAACGGTTCCTGGCGGCCGCGCGGCTGGGCGAGATCGAGGAGCTGGAGCAACTGCTCGCCGCGGACGTGGTGTCGCGCGCCGACAGCGGCGGCAAGGTGTCGGCGGCGCGCAACGTCCTGACCGGCCGGAACCGGGTTGCGCGCTACCTGTCGGGCGGGTTCCAGCGGTTCGGCGGCGGCATCGACGTGTACACGGCGGAGGCGAACGGCGGCCCGGCCCTGGTGGCGGCCGGCCCCGATGGTGTGGTCGCGATCTGCTTCCTCGAGATCGGTCCGGACGGCGTGACGGACGTCCAGTTCGTGATGAACCCGGACAAGTTGGCGTTCGCGAGCGGGCAGTTGTCACAGATCGAGGGGCTGTCCGATCTGAGTTGGTGACCGAAAGGAAACCAGCGAATGACCTCCATCCTCGTCACCGGCGGAACCGGCACCCTCGGCCGACCGACCGTGGCCCGGCTCCGGGCCGGTGACCATCAGGTCCGGGTGCTCAGCAGGAAGCCCGGGCCCGACCGCGTCGTCGCCGACCTCAGCACCGGCGACGGGCTCGCCGCGGCCGTCGACGGGGCCGACATCGTCGTGCATCTGGCCACCAGCGGCGGACGCGCGGACGTCGCCCAGACCCGCAACCTGCTCGCGGCCGCCGCGGGCCTACGGCACCTGATCGTGATGTCGATCGCGGGCATCGACCGCGTTCCGCTGTCGTACTACCGGTCCAAGCTGGAGGGCGAGCGGCTGGTCGCCGAGTCGGGCGTGCCGTACACGATCCTGCGCGCGACCCAGTTCCACAATCTCGTCGACCAGGTCTTCGGCGCCCAGCGCTTCCTGCCGGCGTTGCTCGCCCCCGCGGTCATGCTGCAGCCGATCGCGGTCGAGGAGGTCGCGGTCCGGCTCGCCGAGCTCGTGGAACAGCCGCCGGTGAACGGCCGCGTCGACGACATCGGTGGCCCGGAACGTACGCCCGTCGTCGAGCTGGCACGGCTGTGGAAGCAGGCCAGGTCGGCGCGCCGCCCGGTGCTGCCGCTCCGCCTGCCGGGCAAGACGTTCGGTGCCTTGGCGGCGGGTGCGTTGAGCGTCGACGGGCCGGCGTACGGGCGGATCACGTTCGCGGAGTACCTGCGATGAGGACGTACGTACGGATCGTGCTGATCGTCCTCGCGGCGTTCGAGCTGGTGCTCGGGTTGTGGCTGTCGATCGTGCCGAAGACGTTCTACGACCACGTGCCGACGGTGAACTGGACGCCGCCGTACAGCGACCATCTGTTCCACGACTTCGGTGGTGCGAGTCTCGGGCTCGGGATCGTCCTGACGGCGGCTGCGATCCGCCTTGACCGGTTCCTGACCGTGATCGCGCTGGTGGCGTTCCTCGCGTACGCCGGGCCGCACTTCTTCTTCCACCTCGGCCACCTGGAGAGCGATGAGACGCTGCTCTCGACCGGACTGGCCGTGGTGCTCGGGCTGCTCGTGGTGCTGCCGCTGACGGCGCTGGCGGGGGTGCGCAAGCTCACTTGACGGCGAAGTTGACCATTGTGACAGTGGAACTGTCACAATGGGCGGCATGGGTCCACTCGAGGGCGTCAAGGTGGTCGAGCTGGCCGGGATCGGCCCGGCGCCGTTCGCGTGCATGTTGCTCGCCGAGCTCGGTGCCGACGTGCTCCGGATCGACCGCCCCGGCGGCGGGCTCTCGATGGGCCCGCCCGAGCTCGACCTGGTCAACCGCGGCCGCCGGAGTGCGGCGCTGGACCTGAGGCAGCCCGCGGCCGTCGACGTCGTACGGCAGCTCGTCGCAGAGGCCGAGGTGCTGGTGGAAGGCTTCCGGCCCGGGGTGGCCGAGCGGCTCGGGTTGGGGCCTGAGGACTGTCAGGCGGTCAACCCGCGGCTCGTGTACGGGCGCATGACCGGCTGGGGTCAGGACGGGCCACTGGCCCAGGCAGCGGGGCACGACATCGACTACCTGGCGGTGTCGGGCGCGCTGCATCTGATCGGTCGCGCAGGCGGGCCGCCGCAGGTGCCGGCGAATCTGCTCGGCGACTTCGCGGGTGGCTCGCTCTACCTCGTCATCGGCGTCCTCGCGGCGCTCAACGAAGCGCAGCGCAGCGGTCAAGGGCAGGTCGTCGACGCGGCGATCGTGGACGGCTCGGCGCACTTGACGACGATGCTGCTCGGCGCCCTCGCGGCCGGGTCCTGGCGCCAGGAGCGCGGCACGAACCTCCTCGACACCGGAGCGCCGTTCTACGACGTGTACGAGACCGCGGACGCCAAGCATGTCGCGGTCGGGGCGATCGAGCCGCAGTTCTACGCGGAGCTGATCGAGAAGCTCGGCGTCGACGTACCGGACCGCAACGACCCGGCGCAGTGGCCCGAGCTGCGGAAGGTGCTGACCGCGACGTTCCGGCAGCGGACGCAGGCCGAGTGGACCGAACTGTTCGACGGGTCGGACGCCTGTGTCGAGCCGGTGCTGCCGCTGGCCGCCGACCATCCGCATCTCGTTGCCCGCGGCACCTTTGTGGAGCACCACGGCGTCCGGCAGGCGGCGCCCGCGCCGCGCTTCGGCCGGACGCCGACCAGTCTTGACCGGCCGCCCGCGCGGCCGGGGGAGCACACCCGGGAGGCGCTGGCCGACTGGGGCATCACCGACCTCGACGCATTGCTCGCGTCCGGCGCAGCCATCCAGCTCTGAGAGAGGTACCGCCCGTGGAACGTCAGCTCTTCGACGCCGATCACGACGCCTTCCGGGAGACCGCGCGGGCGTTCTGCGACAAGGAGATCGTCCCGCACCACGACAGCTGGGAGGAGGCCGGCATTGTCCCGCGCGAGCTGTGGACAGCGGCCGGTACCGCAGGGCTGCTCGGGTTCATGATGCCGGAGGAGTACGGCGGGGGCGGGGCGCGGGACTTCCGGTTCAACACCGTACTGATCGAGGAACTCACCAAGGTCCGTGCGAGCGGTGTCGGGTTCACGATCCACACCGACATCAACTCGGCGTACCTGCTGGACTATGCGAGCGACGAGCAGCAGAAGCGCTGGCTGCCGGCGTTCTGTTCGGGAGAGACGATCAGCGCGATCGCGATGACCGAGCCCGGTGCGGGCAGCGACTTGCAGGGCATCCGGACCACCGCGCGGCGCGACGGCGACCACTACGTACTGAACGGGCAGAAGACGTTCATCTCGAACGGGATCCTCGCCGACCTGGTGATCGTGGTCGCGAAGACCGACCCGGACGCCGGCGCGCAGGGGATCTCGCTGATCGTCGTCGAACGCGGGATGCCCGGGTTCGACCGCGGCCGGAACCTGGACAAGATCGGGCTGAAGGCGCAGGACACCGCGGAGCTGTTCTTCGACAACGTC
>DASSDE010001117.1:0-2317 GCA_035697365.1 Kribbella sp.
ATCGTCGACACGGAGCCGTACCGCAAGCTCGGCCGCAACCAGCTCCGGGTCGCGATGTTCCCGGCCGTCGACCCCGACGACGTCGAGAAGCTCACCCAGGCCATCGACTACGTCGTCGAAAACCTGAAGTAACCACCCGAACCACCCCGCTCCCCCAGCAGCCGCCGCCCACCGGGCGGCGGCTGCACTCATCCCCGCCCCCCGGCATTTGCTGGGTGGGCCAGCGAAGTTGGGGGTTCCCCACTCATATAGAGGGTCCAGAACCCAACATTTGCCTGGCCCACCCAGCAATTTGCGTGGCCCACCCACCAAATGCGGCCGGCCAGGAACGCTCCGTCGGCGGTGCGGAGCCGATGTGCGTGCGGGTGGGTCGCCGGGCGGTGCCGGGGCGGGGCCGGGCGGGAGGTTAGGAGTGTTGGCGGCGGCGCGGGGGTTGGGTGTCTTGGCCGGTTAGGCGGGCGTTTTCGGCCTGGCGGTCTCGGCGCTCGCGGCGACCCGGGGGGAAGGTGAAGACGGTGATGAGCAGGGCGAACAGGGCGGCGCCGATGATGATCCAGCGCAGGTTGTGGCTCTTGCCGGAGTCGGAGCTGTTGCTGTCCGGGGCGGTCGAGGCCTTGGGGCTGGCATTCGCCGTCGGGGTCTTGGCGGCGGTCGTCTTCGCCGGCACCTGGATCTGGTAGATGCCCGAGTTCGCACCTTCGCTGCCGACCACGACGGTGTTGTCAGTACGCCCGAGCGCGATGGTCTCGCCCTGCCCGAGCGGCACCGGGCCGCGGGCAGCGACGGTCGGGGTGTCTCCCCAGGCCACGGTCGCGGCGTCGGTGTACGTCCGCAGGACCACGTGCTGACCGTCCGGCAGGAACGTACCGTCGGTGATCACTCCCTCCGGCGCCGGCGCGAGCTTGCTGAGGTCGTTGGTGCCCTGGCGGCTCGGCGCGGGCGGCGCGGCGTAGATCGTGCCGGCACCCTTGAGCGCCTTGGTCACGATGTACAGCTGGCTGGTGCCCGGCTCGATCAGCAGCGTCTCGGCATCGTGCGCGCCGTCCGGGTACTGGAAGTCGTACTGGTGGTACTTGACGTTGGAGTCCGCCTCCAGCGTCTCCGGCTCCGGGATTGTGTAGATCTCGACCTGGTCCCGGTTCGCCTTGTTGTCGCCGATGTCCGCGACGTACAGCGTGCCGTCGCGGTCGATCCCGAGCGCCTCGACGTCCTTGACCTTCGCTCCGAACCGCAGGACCGCCTTCACCTTGCCGGTCAGGTCGACGCCGTAGATCCGGCCGCTGTCACCGGAGTCGTTCACGGTCCAGTACAGGTCCTGGTGCTTGACGCTCTTGACCAGGCCGGACGACTCCTTGATCCGGTCGTCCTTGATCGAGAACAGCTTCTTCGGCGCGGGCGCCGTCGGGTCCGCGGTCCCGGCCGCCGAGGCGGTGGTCGGCAGTGCGGCCCCGGCGAGGGCGGCGAGCGTCGCACCCAGCAGCGCGACCGCGGTCCGGAGCTGTCTCACGAAACCACCTCGGGATCGAGCAGGAGTTGCGCCAGCCTGGGCGTCACATGCCATTCGTCGACCATGGCCTGGTACTCGGCGCGCAGGTCGGCGGCCGGTTCGGCCCCGGTCCGCGCGGCGCGGAGCAGGAGATTGCGCGGCGTGTGCTGGCTGTCCACGAACTGCACGACCTCCACTCGGTACCCGACCTGTCGGAGCACCGCCGCCCGCAGGGAATCGGTCAGGACGTCGGCGAACCGCTCACGAACGATGCCATATCTGGTCATCAGCGCATAAGGCGCCGGTGGTGTGACGCTTCTCAGCTGCTTTTGGATGTCGTGATGACAACATGGGGCCGCAAGCACCAGTGCGGCCTCCCACCGGACGGCCCGCGCGAGCGCGTCGTCGGTCGCGGTGTCGCAGGCATGCAGCGCCAGGACCACGTCCGGCTGCACGTCCAGCTCGGCGCCTTCGATGGTCGCGTCCAGGAACCGCAGATGCTGCTCCCAGCCGAGCGCCTCCACCACCCGGGTGTTCCGCTTCCGGGCCGCCGGATTGTGGTCGATACCGGTCATCCGTACCTCGTGTCCGCCCGCGGTCAGCAGGTGGTACGCCGCCAGCGTGAGGTACGCGTTCCCGCAACCGAGGTCGACCACCTGCAAGGGCCGGCCCGTCGCGATCCGCCCGGCTGCGACCGCCTCGTCGAGCGCCGGCGCGAGCAGCTTGCAGAACTCCTCGATCTGCTTGTACTTCGCCTGCCGGGACGGCTTCACCCGGCCCTGGTGGTCGCTGATCCCGAGCTCGATCAGGAACGGCGCCGCCGGATCGAGC
>DASSDE010001118.1:0-2829 GCA_035697365.1 Kribbella sp.
GGGTGTGTTCACCACCGCGATCATCACGTTCATCGCGGCCTGGAACGAGTTCCTGATCGCGCTGAGCATGACCAACAAGAAGTCGGTCCAGACCGCGAACGTGATCATCTCGCAGTTCACCGGTACGACCGGCCGCGACCAACCGTTCGGCAGTCAGATGGCCGCCGGTGTCGTGGTCACGATCCCGCTGGTGATCGCCGTACTGCTGTTCCAGCGCCGAATCGTCGAGGGCCTGACGGCTGGAGGTGTGAAGTGAGCAGCTACGACCGTGATCGCGAGGACCGCGACCGCCGCGATCGCGAAGACCGCGACCGCCGCGATCAAGAGGAACGCGATCGCCGCGACCGCGAAGACCGCGACCGCCGCAACCGCTGACCGCTGACAAACCGCTTGCGTCCGAAGATGTGTGGGGTCTGACCCACACATCTTCGGACGCTACTTGTTTATTGGAGCCAGGCGGTGGTGTCGGCGGGGAGGTTGGCGCCGTCGAGAGGCGCGCTGGTGAGCAGGACCTTCTGGTGGGGCGGCAGGGCGACGGGAGCGTCGCTGAGGTTCACGACGCAGCGGAAGCCGGGGTCGCGGGTGAAGGACAGCACGCCCTCGGGCGCGTCGGTGTCCCAGGTCAGACGGCCCTCGCCGAGCGCCTCGTGGTCGCGCCGGATCCGGAGAGCGGCCCGGTACAGGTTCAGGTGGCTCTCGGGGTCACTCTCCTGCGCCTCGGCGGTCAGCGGTGCCCAGTCGGCCGGTTGCGGCAGCCAGGGCTGACCGGTGCCAGGCCCGAAGCCGTACGGCGGTTCGGTGCCGGACCACGGCACCGGGACCCGGCAACCGTCCCGACCGCGGACTGTGTGGCCGGAACGCTCCCAGGTCGGGTCGTCGAGCTTGTCCTCCGGCAGGTCCTCGACCTCGGGCAGACCGAGCTCGTCACCTTGGTAGATGTACGCGCCGCCCGGCAGCGCCAGTTCCAGCAGCGCCGCGGCCCGCGCTCGGCGGAGACCGAGTGCGAGGTCCGTGGGGACGACGCCCGCGCCCTCCAACGCGTCCTTCAGGTCCCGGCCGTACCGGGTGCGGTGCCGGATGGTGTCGTGGTTGCTGAGCACCCAGGTCGCCGGCGCCCCGACCGCCCACAGGTTCTCGGTGGTGTGGTCGATGACCTCACGCAGTTCCTTCGCGTCCCACTTCGCCCGCAGCGCGTCGAAGTTGAACGCCGAGTGCAGCTCGTTCGGCCGGACGTACTGGGCGAGCCGCTCGGCCGGCGACAGCCACGCCTCGGCCACGAACACCCGCGGCCCCTGCGGCGTGCCGGCGTACTCGTCGGCGATCGCGCGCCAGCGCTGATGGATCGTGTGTACGCCCGGCTGGTCGTAGAACGGGTTCCCGACGTACTTCTCCCGGGTCGGCTCGCCGCCGGTCAGCGGTACGTCGGGCAGCGCGGGGTCCTTCGCCATCGAGTCGGCGACGTCGATCCGGAACCCGTCGACGCCGCGGTCGAACCAGAACCGCAGGATCGAGTTGAACTCCTCGATCACCTTCGGGTGGTCCCAGTTCCAGTCCGGCTGCGAGATGTCGAACAGGTGCAGGTACCACTGACCGTCCCCTGAGCCGTCACTGGTCTGCTGCCACGCGCCACCGCCGAACGAGGCCGGCCAGTTCGTCGGCGGCCCGCCGTCCTTGGAATCGCGGAACCAGAACAGGTCGCGCTCCGGCGAGCCCTTTCCGGCGGCCAGCGCGGCCTTGAACCACGGATGCTCCCAGGAGCAGTGGTTCGGGACCAGGTCGATCAGGATCCGCAGGCCGAGCGCGTGCGCCTCGGCGATCAGCGCGTCCGCGTCCGCCAGCGTGCCGAACTCCGGGTTGATGTCGCGGTAGTCCGCGACGTCGTACCCGCCGTCGAGCAGCGGCGACGGATACCACGGGCTGATCCAGAGCGCGTCCACGCCGAGGGCGGCCAGGTACGGCAGCCGGGCCCGGATCCCGTTCACGTCGCCGGTGCCGTCACCGTCCGCGTCGGCGAACGAGCGGGGATACACCTGGTAAACGACGGCACTACGCCACCAGTCGTCCACTGGTCTGGTCTCACCATGAGTCATGCGGACAAGCGTCGCACGGTCGCCGGAGGGCCTGTGACGGTCGTCTCAGGGAGTACCCCGGCTGTTGCCGTCGGCACAAGGGTGGCTAGTGTCAGGAATCCGTACAGGCGAGAGAGGGACCACACTCGTGGATCTGATGGAATTCCAGGCGAAGACGGTCTTCGCCAAGCACGGGGTGCGGACGACCGTGGGTGCGGTTGTCACGACTCCGGAGGAAGCGCGCGCGGCGGCCGAGAAGATCGGCGGCCGGGTGGTCGTGAAGGCCCAGGTCAAGACCGGTGGGCGCGGCAAGGCCGGCGGCGTCAAGCTGGCCTCGAGCCCGGACGAGGCAGAGGAGAAGGCCCGCGAGATCCTCGGGCTGGACATCAAGGGTCACGTCGTCAAGATCCTGAACATCGTCCCGGCCGCGGCGATCGCCGAGGAGTACTACTTCTCGTTCCTGGTCGACCGGGCGAACCGCAACTACCTGTGCATCGCCTCCGCCGCCGGCGGCATGGAGATCGAGGAGGTCGCGCACACCAACCCGGACGCGGTCGCGCAGATCTCGATCGACCCGGCCAAGGGTGTGGACGAGGCCAAGGCGCGGGAGATCGCCACCGCGGCGAAGTACCCGGCCGACGTGATCGACGCCGTCGTACCGGAGATCGTCAAGCTGTACGAGGTGTTCATCGCCGAGGACGCGTCGCTGGTCGAGGTGAACCCGCTGGTCAAGCTCGCCGACGGCAACGTCGAGGCGCTG
>DASSDE010001119.1:0-2879 GCA_035697365.1 Kribbella sp.
TCGGCGAGGATCAGGCAGACCCCGCCGGCCACGGCGTAGCCGATCGCGAGGACGAGCGCGCCGATCGCGAGGCCGCGCGCCCACCTCAGGACGAGCCTGCTCCCCCGCGACCGGCCGAACAGCATCGTGCCGAGCGCGAACGGGAGCAGTATCAGCATCGCCATCAGGACCAGGTTCGCGAACTGCTGGTAGTCAGGCACCGCTCTCCAACGGACCGCGATGCGCGCGCACTGCCCCCAGGTTCGCGTCGGCCGCGAGTTGCGGCCGTACGGCGTCCGCTGCGCCCCACCGTCTCGTCATGCCTGAATGCTGTCAGTGCACAGTGTCAATGCATGGTCTCAGCGGACCGGGTCGTCTACAGCCGGGGTCGCGGCCGGCACCTTCTTCTCGCCCTTCGGGAGGACGGTCAACGCGACCACCGCACCGGCGACCGCGCCGATCGCGCCGACCGTCATGGCGATCGACATGGCGTCGACGAAGGCGTGTTTGGCGGCGGCGAGGAAGTCCGGGCCGAGCGCGAGGGTGTCGGCGATCGACTTCCGAGCCGCCTCGGGGACGGAGTCCGGCAGCGCCGACGAGTACGCGGCGGCGAGCACACTGCCCAGTACGGCGACCGACAACGCGGCGCCCGTCTGCTGGACGGTGTCGTTCATCGCCGAGCCGACGCCGCGATGCTCCGCCGGAACGGCCTGCATCAACAGCGTGTACGCCGCTGGACCGGCCAGTCCGCCGCCGATCCCCATCACCAGCAGGCCGATGATCAGCAGCCCGTACCCGGACGAGTCCGACACCTGCGTCAGGATGGCGAAACTGCCCGCGATGATCAGCAGGCCGAGCGTGATCAGCGTCCGGTCCGCGATCTTCTTCCCGAGCGTCGCGCCCAGACCGTTGAACAGCGCCGCGGACAATGCGTACGGGATCAACGCCAGACCAGCCTTCAGCGGCGTGTACCCGAGCGCGAACTGCAGGTACTGCGTCAGCGCCAGCAGCAACCCGCCCGCCGTGAACGACAGCAGCACGATCGAGAAGCTCGTCCCGCTGAACCGCCGGTCCTTGAACAGCGCCAGCGGCACCATCGGATGCGCGCTCAGCTTCTCCCACAATGCGAACGCGGTCAGCGCGACCACTCCGACCGCGAGCCCGCCGAGCACCCGGGCAGAACCCCAGCCGTGCAGCGGGATCGAGACGATCGCCCAGACGACCGACGCCATCCCGACCATGGTCAGGACGGCACCGACCGGGTCGACGTTCCGGGCCGGGCCCTTCGACTCCGGGATCAGCGCCAGCGTGCCGATGATCGCGAGCGCGGCGATCGGCACGTTCAGCAGGAAGATCGAGCCCCACCAGAAGTGGTTCAGCAGCACGCCGCCGACCGTCGGCCCGGCCACCACACCGACCATCGCGACCATTGACCAGCCCGCCATTGCCTTGCGTTGTTCCTCGGGCGGGAACACGGTGAACAGCAGCGAGAGCGTGCTCGGCATCAGCAGCGAACCGCCGACGCCCATCAGGCCGCGGCAGGCGATCAACTGCCACGGGTTCGCCGCCAGCGTGGCGAGCAGCGACGCGGCGCCGAAGATCACCAGCCCGAACAGCAGCATCTTCCGCCGCCCGAACCGGTCGGACAGGCTTCCGGCAGTCAGCAGCAGCCCGGCGAACGCCAGGATGTACGCGTCGATCACCCACTGGATGTCCGCGGGCGTCGCGTCCAGGTCGCGCATCAGCGATGGGATCGCCAGGTTCAGGACGGTGTTGTCGACGACGAGCACCATCAGGCTCAGGCAGAGGATCCCCAGGATCCACCAGCGCCGCGGATGCCCGGTCCCAGACTCGGACGGCGGCTCGGAGGAGGACTCGAACGGTGTACTAGTCACTCGCACACTGTACGACGAACTCGTACGGTGTGCGAGTCCTTTGTAGGATGGGTCCATGACCGACTCGATCTGGACCCGCGAACGCAAGGCACCACCCGCCCGCGAGACGCTCAGCCGGGACCAGATCGTGACCGCCGCGATGGAGCTCCTCGACACCGACGGCGTGTCCGGCCTGAGCATGCGGAAACTGGCCGCGAAGCTCGGCGCCGGCGCGACCAGTCTGTACTGGCACGTGCCGACCAAGGACGACCTCGTCGATCTGCTGATCGACGAGGTCTGGGGCGAGATCGACGTCCCCGAGCCGGAGCTGGCGGGCTGGCGGAGCGGGGCGCTGCTGTTCGGCCACAGCCTGCGGTCCGCCGTACTGCGGCATCCCTGGCTGCCCGAGGTGATGTACACCCGCCCGAGCATCGGCCCGCACGCGATGTCGCTCGGCGAACGCGGCCTGGTGCTGTTCGGGGCCGCCGGGTTCTCCGACCACGAGGTCGACCTGGCGATGGGCAGCGTGATGTCGTACGTGCTCGGCACGGTGAGCGCCGAGGTCGCGACCCGCGAGATGGTCCGCAAGTCGGGTCGCTCGGAGGAGACCTGGGTGAGCGAACTGCTCGAGCACGCCCAGGCCGTCGCCGCCGACGAGTACCCGCGGATGCGCCGGTCGGTCAGCCGCCGGACCACGACCAACCTCGACGCCGGCCTCACCCAGAACTTCGTCTTCGGGCTCGATGCCCTCCTCGACGGGCTCGCCACCCGCGTCAGGAAGTAAGGCCGAACCAAGGCTCCTTCGCGAGCTCCTCGAGCAGCACCGTGCGGTCGCCCTCCCGGGCGATGTGTTCGGCCAGCTCCCGGACCCGGTCCAGCTCCACGCGCGCGGCACCCGGATGCCCGTTCGCGGCCAGCGCCCGCGCCAGCGCTTCCCGGGCGAACGGCTCGTCCCAGTCACCCATCCGGTCCGGGTACGCCTGCACGAGGTCGAGACAACGGCGAGCGTGGTGCAGGCCGGTCTCG
>DASSDE010001120.1:0-3073 GCA_035697365.1 Kribbella sp.
ACGTCCCGGGTGATCGACGGGTTCTCGCTCTTGCGGGCGATCTTGTCGACCTCGTCGATGTAGATGATCCCGGTCTCGGCCTTCTTGACGTCGTAGTCGGCCGCCTGGATCAGCTTCAGCAGGATGTTCTCGACGTCCTCACCGACGTACCCGGCCTCGGTCAGCGCCGTCGCGTCCGCGATCGCGAACGGGACGTTCAGCATCCGGGCCAGGGTCTGCGCGAGATAGGTCTTGCCGCAGCCCGTCGGGCCGATCAGCAGGATGTTCGACTTGGCCAGCTCGACGGCCTCGTCCTTCGCGTGCCGGCCGGCGCTGGAACCGCCCTGGCCGTCGCGGACCCGCTTGTAGTGGTTGTACACCGCCACCGCGAGTGCCTTCTTGGCCACGTCCTGACCGACGACGTACGCGTTGAGGAAGTCGTAGATCTCCCGCGGCTTGGGCAGCTCGGTGAGTCCGACCTCGGAGCCCTCGTTCAGCTCCTCCTCGATGATCTCGTTGCAGAGATCAATGCATTCGTCGCAGATGTAGACGCCGGGACCGGCGATGAGCTTCTTGACCTGCTTCTGACTCTTGCCGCAGAACGAGCACTTGAGCAGGTCACCGCCGTCACCAATGCGTGCCACCGGGACAGATCCCTTCTATGCGCAGTCGGACCGATTTCGACGGTACCCCGTACGGGGCCGAAAAGCCGCGCTCGCCACCGGGTTGTGACTACGCCGGTGGCGAACGCGTCAGGCTCTTGACAGCCGGTCAGACCGGCGGGGGTTGAACTGAACCTGTTCAGACGCCGGCCGGGACCGGGGTCTTGAGAGTCTCCAGTACGTCGTCGATCAGGCCGTACTCGATGGCCTGCTCGGCAGTCAGGAACTTGTCCCGCTCGATGTCGCGCGAAACCTCTTCCAGCGACTTGCCGCTGGCGTCCGCGATCATCTTCTCCAGCAGCGAGCGCAGCCGGAGGATCTCGTTCGCCTGGATCTCGATGTCGCTCGACTGGCCGTAGGTGCCCTCGGTGGCCGGCTGGTGGATGATGATCCGGCTGTTCGGCAGGGCGAGCCGCTTGCCCGGCGTACCGGCCGCGAGCAGCACGGCCGCCGCGGAGGCCGCCTGGCCGAGGCACACCGTCTGCACGTCCGGCTTGATGTAGCGGACGGTGTCGTAGATCGCGGTCAGCGCGGTGAACGAGCCGCCCGGGGAGTTGATGTAGATGCTGATGTCGCGGTCGGAGTCCATCGACTGCAGGCACAGCAGCTGCGCCATCACGGCGTTCGCGATCTCGTCGGTGATCGGCGTCCCGAGGAAGATGATCCGGTCCTCGAACAGCTTCGTGTACGGGTCGATCCGGCGCATGCCGTACGACGTGCGCTCCTCCCACTGCGGGATGAAGTAGTTCATGTGATGCTGTCCTTAACTGAGGAGTGGGAGATCAGGAGTTCGGGCTGCCCTGGCTGAGCTGAGCGGCGCTGGTCACCACGTGGTCGATGAAGCCGTACTCCTTGGCCTGCTCGGCGGTGAACCAGCGGTCCCGGTCGGCGTCGTTCTCGACCTGCTCGAGCGGCTGGTCGGTGTGCTCGGAGATCAGCCGGAACAGCAGCGCCTTGAGGTGCAGCGACTGCTCGGCCTGGATCTTGATGTCCGAGGCCGTACCGCCCACGCCGCCGGACGGCTGGTGCATCATGACCCGGGTGTGCGGCAGCGCGTAGCGCTTGTTCTTCGCACCGGCGCAGAGCAGGAACTGGCCCATGGAGGCGGCCAGGCCCATCCCGACGGTCGCGACGTCGTTCGAGATCCACTGCATGGTGTCGTAGATCGCCATGCCGGAGTCCACCGAGCCACCCGGCGAGTTGATGTACAACCAGATGTCCGCGTTCGGGTCCTGCGCGTTCAGCAGGAGCATCTGCGCGATGATCGCGTTCGAGTTGTCGTCGCGAACCTCGGACCCCAGGAAGATGATCCGGTTCTTCCGCAGCTCGCGGTAGATGTCGTCGTCTTGTCCGCCGGATCCGTTGCCGCCCGCGGCGGTGGGGCTGGCTGCAAATGTCTCGTTCACGAACCCGACATTACTGGTCGAGGGCGACAGACCTAAGGCTGGGCCGGAGGTGTTCGCTCACGGCGCACCGTTCGGCTCCCTGTCGCCGCACTGTCGTCTGCTGTCAGCGAATTCGTACGGTTCACCAGCCGCAGAGCACAACCGACCCGGACTCCTCGGAGGCTGCCCGGTCAGGGACCTCGGACGGCTCGGTGTCCGGTCGTACCTCGGGCTCTTCCAGCAGCGCCGCCACACCCGCCTCCTCCGCTCGGAAATCGTTTCACCGGCCACGCTAACCCGGCATTCTTACAGTCCGGTCGCGAACGTACGGCGGCATGCGAACGGCCCGGACCCACAGCGGGGTCCGGGCCGTGTCGGCAGCTGCGGGGTCAGGCCTTCGCGGGCTCCGGCTCCTCGGCGGTCTCCTCGGTCGCCGCGGCGCCGTCGGTGGCCTCGGCCGCCTCCGGGTCCGCGTACGTACCGTCCGGCTGCAGGGTCTTCAGCTCGACCGTGTTGCCGGAGGCATCGGTCACCGTGGCGTTCTCCACCAGGTAGGCCAGCGCCTTGCCGCGCACGACCTCCGAGACCAGGCTCGGGACCAGGTTGTTCTCCACGGCGTGCTGGGCGAACTGGTCCGGGCTGACGCCGGAACGCTGCGCGTGCCGGACGATGTGCTCGGTGAGCTCCTGGTCGTTGACGCTCAGCTCCTGCTGCTCGGCCACCAGGTCCAGCACGAACTGGGCCTTGATCGCGTCCTCGGAGCGCTTCTTCAGGTCCTCGTCGAACTCGTCCTGGGTCTGCTCCTCGCCCTCGAGGAACTGCTCCATGGTCATCCCCGAGTACCCGAGCTGCTGCTCGAGGTTCTCCCGGCGGGCGGCCAGCTCGTCGGTCAGCAGACCGTCCGGAACCGGCACGTCGACCAGGGTCAGGATCTTCTCCAGGACGGCGTCGCGCGCGTCGCCGGCCTGCTCGAGGCGCTTGCCGCGCTCCAGCCGGGTCTGCACGTCCGCCTTCAGCTCGTCGGCGGTGTCGAACTCCGACGCGGTC
>DASSDE010001121.1:0-2532 GCA_035697365.1 Kribbella sp.
ACCCGGTCGTTGCTACCTACACGCATCACCCCTGAGGAGAATCCTGTGCTGAGGAAGCGATTCGTGGCCGCGCTCGCCGCCGTCACCCTGGCCGTACCGCTCGGTCTGGCCGCGTGTTCGCCGGCCAGTGAGCCGAGCAGCGGCGAACAGGTCCTGCGGTACGCGCCGGCGATGTTCCCGGTCTCGCTGGACACCTACAAGTACGCCGGCGAGGAGAGCGTGCAGACCGCGATCCAGCAGATCATGGAACCGCTCGTCCGCGTCGACGACGGCAAGATCGTCCCGGTCCTGGCGACGTCGTGGCAGAACCCGGATCCGAACACGTGGGTGTTCAAGCTCCGTACCGGCGTGAAGTTCTCCGACGGTACGCCGTTCACCGCGAAGGACGTGGTCGCGTCGTACGAACGGCACCAGAAGCTCGACGGCCCGCTGGTGCCGTTGTACTCGACGGTGACGTCGTTCGCGGCGACCGACGACCAGACCGTGACGGTGAAGACCAGCAAGCCGCTCGGTACGTTGCTGAGCTCGCTGACGCTGCTGTTCATCGGACCGGCGGCCAAGCTCAACACCGACGGGTTCTTCAGCAAGCCGATCGGGACCGGGCCGTTCACGGTCACGGCGTTCCAGCCCGACGAGAAGCTCGAGCTTGCGGCGAACCCGACGTACTGGGACGGCGCTCCGAAGCTGAGCAAACTCGAGTTCGTGAACATCCCGGAGGTGGCGGGGCGGATCACCGGGCTGGAGAACGGGGAGGTCGACGTACTGACCCAGATCCCGCCGGACCAGGTCGGCTCGGTGAAGGGGAGCGACGCGATCACGTACTCGACCACGCCGAGCTGGACGTACTACTTCGACTGGTTCAACTCGAACCGGAAACCGTTCAACGACAAGCGCGTCCGGCAGGCGATGTGGCACGCGCTGAACCTCGACCGGACCGTGAAGGACCTGTTCGGTGATCTCGCGTCGGTCGCGCAGGCGCCGCTCGCCCAGGGCGTGATCGGTGCACCGAAGCTCGCGCCGTACAGCTACGACCCGGCGAAGGCGAAGCAGCTGCTGACCGAGGCGGGGTATCCGGACGGGTTCAGTACGTCGATGCAGTGGCCGCTCGAGGGCGGGCCGAACATCCGGGCGCTGGCGCAGGCGATGATCTCGGACTGGGCGAAGATCGGTGTCACGGTCAAGCCGCTGGAGAAGGAACGCGCACAGTGGCTCGAGGACTTCGGCAAGCTGAACTGGGACATGAACCTGCAGACCAACGTGACCGGCACCGGTGATGCCGACTACACGCTGGCCCGGCTGTACGTCTGCAGCGCCAAACGGAACGGGTACTGCAACCCGGCGGTCGACAAGCTCTTGCTCGACGCTCGCTCGTCGGTCGACCAGGCCGCCCGTCCCAAGCTCTACGAACAGGCCGGCCAGACGCTCTGGGACGACGCGGTCGGGATCTTCCCGGCCGACCTCGCCTCGAACGCCGCCGTCCGCTCCCGCGTCCAGGGCTTCGTGATGCCCCCGAGCGGCCGCCCCCTCTTCACCAAGGTGACCGTCTCGGCAAGCTGAGCCGGACCGCCACGCAGGCAGAACCCGCGTTTTGATCGTTCCAGAGGGCGCGATCGGCGGGTTCTGCCTGCGTGGCGGTCCACCTTCGATTGGGGCGCAGGGGGTTGACGCCCCGGACGCACGCGATTAGCGTCCGGGAAATCGATTACTCGCCCCATCGATCGCGGAGGTGTATGTGCCTGACCTCGTGCGGTTGAGTGGGATCGGGAAGCGGTACGGGGGCGTGCAGGCCTGTGACGGAGTGGACTTCGTGCTCGGGGCCGGGGAGGTGCATGCGCTGCTCGGCGAGAACGGTGCCGGCAAGAGCACGCTGATGAAGATCCTGTCCGGCGACGTCACCGACTACGTGGGCAGCATCGCGATCAACGGCAGGCCGGTGCACTTCGGCGCTCCCACCGACGCGCAGGCCGCGGGGATCGCGATGATCCATCAGGAGCTCGACCTGGTGCCCGGCCTCCCGGTCGCGGACAACATCTTCCTCGGCCGCGAGCTGCGGACGCCGTACCGGACCGTCGACCGCCGCCGGATGGAACGCTCCGCGCGCGAACTCCTCGCCCGCAGCGGCGTCAACCTCGACCCGCGCCGCCTGGTCGGCGACCTGCGCGTCGGCGAGCAGCAACTGGTCACGATCGCGAAGGCGATCTCGCTCGACGCGCGGGTGCTGATCATGGACGAGCCGACGTCCGCACTCACCACGTCCGAGGTCGAGCGACTCTTCGACGTGATCCGCGAACTCCGCCAGAGCGGCGTCGGCATCGTCTACATCTCGCACAGGATGGAGGAGAGCGCCCAGGTCGCGGACCGCGCGACGGTGCTCCGCAACGGGCGGATCGTGACCAGCTTCGACCCGCGCCAACTCAGTACGGCCGAGGTCGTCGAGGCGATGGTCGGCCGCCCGGTGCAGACCATGTTCACGACACCCGACTCCGCGACCGGCGACGAACTGCTGCGCGTCGAGAACCTGCGCCTCAGGCC
>DASSDE010001122.1:0-9993 GCA_035697365.1 Kribbella sp.
TCGACGAGGTGCGGAAGGTTCTCGTCGGCGTACACAGTGCGCGGCCCGACCTGTACGTCCTCGTACCCGGCCTGGGCGAGCAACGGCTGGAGCCGCCGGCCGATGAGCGAGTCCCCGCCCGCCGCGGCCTGCAGGTCGACAAGACAGTCGACGACGGCTTGCGCCCGCGGACTGCGCGGGTGGAAGAAGGCGGACCCGTGATCGCCCTCGATCACTGTGATCGTGCCGCCGGGGTTCAGCAGCCCGCGGAGCCGCATGGGGGCAGCGACCGGGTCGGCGAGATGTTCGAGGACGAAGCAGACGAAGACGTGGTCGAACTTCTCGTCCGGCAGATCGTGGAGGTCCGCGTGCCGCCAGTCGACGGTGGCGTCGGGCGCATGCTCGGCGACGCGGGCCTTCGCCTGGGCGAGCGACTCCTCGGAGATGTCGATCGAGACCAGCTGGATGCCGGGGTTGCGCGTCACCAGCTGCACGGTCTGCGCGCCGACACCGCAACCGGCCTCCAGTACGCGGCTGCCGGGCGGATAGGTCGTACCGCCGTGCAGGAGGTCGGCGAGCGTACCGGCCTGGTCGGTGAGCCGGCGGGTCTCCGCCGGGGTGTAGCCGTGGACGTAGTCGGTTCCCATACCTCCACGGTCGCGCCACAATGGTCCTGTGAACAGGTCCAATCCGACGGGAAGTAGCAGGTCCATAGGCGGCGCAGACTTCCTCCAGCTCGACCCGTCGGAGGCGCCCGCGGGCGGCCTCGCCGACTGGCTGACCGACCGCCTCCGCACGGCGATCTCGAGCGGCCACCTCCCGATCGGCGCCCGTCTGCCCGCGACCCGCACGCTCGCCGCCGACCTCGGCATCTCCCGCGGTGTGGTCACCGAGTCCTACCAGCGCCTCACCGAGGACGGCCAGGTCGCCGGCCGCGGCCGCTCCGGAACAGTCGTCGTCGCCGCACCGATCACCCCCGGCCACGGTCGGTCCGCACCAGTCGTCGGCGCCGACCGCGGTCGGCCGCCGGGGGTTGGCGCCGCGCCGGTCGCGGACCGTGCGACAGGACGTAGTCGTCTACGTATACGAACTCGCCCGCCTGAGACCCCGAGCGGAGCCGGCGATTTCACCGACACCTCCTGTCGTTCTGCACATGATCTCGAGATCTTCGACAGCCTGCGGTCGGCTCCGGCGCGGATCGACCTGACGCCGGGCGTGCCGGACCTGGCGGCGTTTCCACGGACAGCCTGGTTGCGCGCCGAGCGGGCGGTGCTCGCGGAGCTGCGGTCGGCAGAGTTCGGGTACGGCGATCCCGCCGGCGTCCCGGCGTTGCGACGAGCGGTGGCGGCGTGGCTGGCGCGCTACCGCGGGATCGCGGCCGACCCGGAGGATCTGATCGTTGTCGCCGGAGTCGCGCAGGGGATCGGCATCGTGGCACAGATGCTCGACCAGCACGGCATCCACGAGATCGCCGTCGAGGACCCCGGCTCGCTCGGCTCCCGCCAGCACCTGCAGGGCTGGGGCATGCAGACGCCACCGGTCCCGGTCGACGACCGCGGTCTGCGCGTCGAAGTACTGCGCGACTCCACAGCACCCGTGGTGATGACCACGCCGGCCCACCATTTCCCGACCGGCGTGGTGCTCGACGGTGAACGCCGGCGCGAACTCATCCAGTGGGCGGCCGACGGCGGCCTGATCATCGAGGACGACTACGACGCCGAACACCGGTACGACCGGCCGCCGGTGCCCGCCCTCCGCGCACTGCTCCCCGACCGAGTGATCTATCTGGGCAGCGTCTCCAAGCTGCTCGCACCGGCGCTACGGATCGGCTGGATGCTCGCACCCCCGCAGTACAAGGACGAACTGATCGCCCGCAAGCGCCTCGCCGACCTCGGCAACGCGAGCCTCCCGCAACTCACGCTCGCCCACCTGATGGACTCCGGCGAACTCGAGCGCCAACTGCGTTTCCTCCGCCGCCGGCACCGCACCCGCCGCGACGCAATGGTTACCGCGATCCGAAACCATTTGCCAACAGCAACCATCCATGGCGCCGCCGCCGGACTGCACCTCACGATCACCTTTGCCGGAAAGGAAGACGACACCGCCCTGGCCGCCGCAGCCCTGGAGGCCGGTGTCAAATGCCACCCACTCTCCTGGCACTGCCAGCTCCCCCACACCCCCGGCCTGGTCCTCGGCTACGCCGCCCGCACCCCCACCGAAATCACCGAAGCAATCACCACCATCGCCGAGGTGAGCTCAGCGCGTGTAGAGGGATGACATTGCGAGGGCGAACTGGGTCATCAGGTCGGGGTTGATCGGGCGGGCCGGGAGCGGGACCAGGTCGACCAGTTTGTCGTCGCCGACGCGGATGGTTGTGCGGCCGGTGGCGGTGTCGACGTAGCCCTCGTCGCCGAGTGGGACGGACTGCGACGTGGCAGCCTTGCTGAGCGGGGCGATCAGGGCCTTGGCGTTCGGCGTCCGGCGGACCGAGGTCGACAGCACGCTCGTCGAGGTGATCCAGCCGCAGACGATGTCACCGAGGACGGTCTGGCTGTCGCGACGGGTCATCGCCGGCGCACCCATCACCTTCTCGGCCGCGGACGACCCGCGATCGCATTCCTGGCGGGTGATCGACTGTCCCGGGTCGGGCAGCCCGGACACCTGGGAGACGGCGTTCTGGGCGATGACGACGTACTTCGCGAGCGTCGCCTTCGGGCCGGCGATCTTGTACAGCTTCCCGCCCAGCAGGAACACCACGAACGTGCTCGTGCCGTACCCGCCCTGGCCGACGGCCGCGGGCAGTGCCTTCTCGCGCTTCGTCGCCGCGTACGCCTTCTGGGTCGCCGCCAGCGTCGCGGCGGTTGCCGGGAGCACCGATGTCTCGACGTTCAGCACCGGACCGTTCCGGCTCGCGCTGAGCGTCAGCTGGCAGACGTCGTACGTCGGAAGGCCGAAGTCGACCGGTGGCGTCGTGGGCTGGATGTTCGCGACCGGCGTCGCGAGCGTGGTTCGTACGAGCGTGGCGTCCATCCGTACGCAGAGGGTGTCCGCGACCTTCGACGGATCGCTCGGGGTCCCTGAAGGAGTCTGCGAGGGCGTCTCCGACGGGGTGTCCTGGGGCGTACTGACCGAGACCAGCGGCGGCACGCTCGGCGCGGTCTCCTGCCCGGGACCCCCACAGCCCGCGAGCAGTACGGCGGCCAGCCCGGAAGCGGTCACTACACGGCGGATACGCATGATGACAGAGACTAGCTCGCGGCGCGGAGCTCTCTTTCGCGGACGGCGTGTTCGTCGGTACGGGCGTCGTACCGCCAGAACTCGCGCAGCCAGACCGAGGTGGCGATCACGCCCGCGACGCACAGCACGCCGCCGCTGACGATCGCGGTCCGCACGGTGGTGAGGTCCGCGACCAGACCGGAGCGCGCCTGGCCGCCGAGCGGGCCGAGTGAGTACCCGAGCATCTCGATCCCGGCCAGCCGGCCGCGCATCTCGTCCGGGATGGTCTGGTTCCAGATCACCGACCGGAACAGCACCGACACCATGTCGAAGGCGCCGGCCAGGGCGAAGAACCCGATCGCGAACCAGATGTTCGGCGCCAGCCCGGCGATTCCGACCGCGGCGCCCCAGCCCATCGTGGCCAGCACCACCGCCCGGCCCTGATGGTGGACATGTTTCGCCCAGCCGCTGGTCAGGCTGGCGCACATCGCCCCGATCGCCTCGGCACTGTAGAGCAGCCCGAGCAGCCTCGGTTCCTTCAGGACGTCGGTCGCGAACGCCGGGAACAGCACGATCGGCATCGCCAGGAACATCCCGACCATGTCGACCAGGTACGTCGCCAGCAGGTCCTTGCGCCGGAACGCATACACGATCCCGCCGCCGATCGCCCGCAGGCTCGGCGCCGTGGCGTGCTCGCGCGAACGGTACGACCCGAGGCGGGCGTAGAGCAGCGTCGCGAACACGATGCCGGCGAGCTCGACCGAGAACGCCCAGGTCACGCCCACCGAACCGACCAGCACACCGCCCAGCGCCGGCCCGGCGAGCTGGCCGACCTGCGAGGTCAGTGAGCTCAGCGCGACCGCGGCCGGGATCTCCGCGTGCTTCACCACCCGCGGCAGGAGCGCCTCCCGCGACGGCCGTTGCAGCGAGGACGCGACCGCGTTCAGGGCACCGCAGACGTAGATCAGCCAGACCTGCGGGTGCGGGAGCAGGGTGTTCGCGACCATCAGCGCGGAGATCAGCACCTGGGCCAGGCCGGTGCCGACGAGCAGCTTGCGGCGTTCCACATGATCCGCGAGCGCACCGCCGTACAGACCGAACACGATCAGTGGCGCGATCGTCACCAGACCCATCGCGCCGACCGCGAAGTTCGACCCGGTCAGTTGGTACAGCTGGTACGGGAGAGCGACGTACCCGACCATGCCGCCGAGGAAGAAGACCGAGCCCGCGACCAGCAGGATGCGGAAATCCCGGGATCCGCGCCACGGGGTGAGATCGACACGCAACCGGGCCAGACGCGTGCGGAGACTTGCTGCCACCGTCACATACTGACAGGTCCGACCGGTCCGGACGAACCTTATTGTCCGCCAGCTTTTCCATCAGAGTCGAATGGATCCGGACCGGACCCGAATCCGTCCTAGCGTGGAACCGATTGGTTGCCCACGGCGCCGATCTCGCCGGCCCGGAACTCCCGTGGCCGGCCTCTCGCTGACAGGAAGAAGACAACCCGCATGATCTCGATCAAGTCGGCCGGTTCCCGGATGCTCGCCTCGCTCGCCGCCGGTGCCACCCTGCTTGTTCCGTCCCTGCTTGTGCCGACGGCCGCGCACGCCGCTCCCGCGGCCGCCTCTACTGCCTCGGCTGCTTCCGGTGCGACCGCCGTCTCCGACATGCTGCTGCCCGGGCAGTACCTGAAGCCCGGCCAGTACCGCCGGTCCAAGAACAACCTGTACACCCTGGTCATGCAGACCGACGGCAACGCGGTCCTGATCAAGGGCCGGACCGCGATCTGGGCCAGCATGACCAACCGCAAGGCGTCGACGCTGGTCATGCAGCCGGACGGCAACCTGGTGATCATCTCCGGGCGTACGCCGGTCTGGGCCACCGGCACGAACGGCAGCACCGGCGCACACCTCGAGGTGCAGAACGACTCGAACCTGGTGATCTACAACGTCCGGCACAAGGCGGCCTGGAACCGCTACATGGTGATGGTCACGCTCGGCTCGGGCCGCAACCTGACCTGGCCGTCGGCGCTCTACTCGCACAACCGCAGCTTCCGGCTGCAGATGCAGTCCGACGGCAACCTGGTGATCGTCAAGAACGGCAAGACGCCGATCTGGAGCACCAAGACGGTCAGCAAGGGCGCGTACGCCACGATGCAGACCGACGGGAACTTCGTCGTCTACAGCGCCGCCAAGAAGCCGCTCTGGGCAACGAAGACGGTCCGCCATGGGGCAGTACTGCAGATGCAGGACGACGGCAACCTCGTGGTCGTCTACGGCCGTACCCCCATCTGGTCCAGCAAGACCAGCGGCCGCTGACCCATTTGCCTGGTCAGCGCAGGGGAAGCAGGAGGGTGAGGTCGGTGCGTTCGCCGCTGGCGCGGAGCTTGCCGCTCATCCGGGCGTCGGCCCAGGTGATCCGGCCGAGTGCGACGTCGATCCAGAGCTCCGGCGGCATCTCGATCACCGCGCCGGGCGTACCGCGGGTGTGCCGCGGGCCTTCGATGCACTGCACCGCGCCGTACGGCGGGATCCGCACCTCCACCGCGTGACCCGGTGCCTTCGCGACCAGGCGGTTCAGCAGTTCCTTGGTGAGCAGCTTCAGCTCGGCACGTTCGGCCGTACCGTCGTCGTAGTGCTGCAAAGCCTGCTGGAAAGCGGTGTCTGACATCTCCACGACGTGCCAGCGTACGCGGCGGTTTGCGGAGACGCCCCTCTCGTCGGCGATAATCGGGCCGGAGAGAGGGAAGCGAGGTCGGGATGCTCACGCCCAGGCACCAGGCGCTGCTGATGACGCTGGCGGGAATGACCGTCGGCGTGGTCGCGTTCGGCACAGTCGTCGCCGTCAACGGCGGCAATCCGTTCGCAGCGCACGATGCGCCGGTGAGCATCGTCAGTCCGAGCCCGTCGAGTACGCCGAGCCGTGGAGACGGGCTGCCGGGCGACAACCTGCAGTACGTCCTGCAGAACTTCGGCACCGACGACGATCCGGTGTCGGCCGAGGTCCCGACCGGGTGGAAGAGCTCCCAGGGCGGGACCCGGCCGAAGTATGTCGATCCGACCGGGGTCTGGCAGCTCCGGTTCGACACCCGGGGCAGCAAGCAGAGCCCGGACCAGCTCGTCAGGAACCGCGAGCGCAGCATCGACGAGAAGGACCTGCGGGTGCTGAGCCGCGACGACGGCCTGCTCGTCTATACGTACACCGACAAGACTCGCGGTCCGCGGATGGGCCTGTCGCGCTGGATCTCACTCGACAACGGCAAGTCGACCGCTGTCGAGATCACCGTCGGCGGCCGCCCGCAGGACGAGGCCGGCCTGCGCGCTGTGCTGCAGCACGCGACCGACACCCTCAAGCTCCCGGTGGCCCCGGGCGACAATCGCCCGAACTAGCTGCCCCGAACTAGCTGCCCCGAACTAGCTGCTCAGCACTTGATGTCGGCGGCCGGTGTGTTGCCCTGGGCCAGGTAGCTCTCGACGACGTTCTTCACGCAGGCATTTCCGGACAGGTACGCCGTGTGCCCATCGCCGTCCCGCGTGACCAGGACACCGCTTTCCAGCTCGTGCGCCAGGCCGACCGCCCACTCGTACGGCGTCGCGGGGTCCCGGGTAGTCCCGAGCACCATGATCGGCTTCGCGCCGGCCGCCTTGATCGCATGCGGCTTGCTGGTCGGCTTCACCGGCCAGTTCACGCAGGCCGCCGACGACCAGGCCATGTACTCGCCGAACCGCGGCGACGCCGCCTTGAACTCGGGCGCCTTCGCCTGGATCTGCGCGATCGACGTGAAGTCCGGCCGGTCGCTGCAGTTCACTGCGATCAGTGCCTCGTTCGCGTTGTCGGCGTACCCGGTCTGCTTGCGCTCGGTGTACTCGTCCGCGAGCGCCAGCAGCCGCGCACCGTTCCCGGCGAGCCCGTCGGCGACCGCCTCCTCGAGCCGCGGCCAGAACTCCTTCAGGTACAGCGGGTAGAACAGGCCGAGCATCACCAGCGCCTGCGTCACCTGGCGCTGGCCGTCACCCGGTAGCGGGTGCTCGTCGCTGTTCTTGATCAGCTGGTCGACCTTTGCGAGCACCTCGTCCTTGCTGCCGCCGAGCTTGCAGGACCGCTGCGCGCAGTCCTCCGCGAACGCGTCCAGCGCCTTGTCGAAGCCCTTCGCCTGCGCGATCCCCATCTGCTCGGACGTGGTCGCCGGGTCGACGGCACCGTCCAGGACCATCCGGCCGACGTTCTTCGGGAAGAGTTCGGCGTACGTCGCTCCGAGGTACGTCCCGTACGACATGCCGAGGTAGTACAGCTGCGGGTCGCCGACGATGCCGCGCAGTACGTCGATGTCGCGCGCCGCGTCCTTCGTGTTCACGTGCGGGAGCAGCTTGCCCGAGCGCTGCTCGCAGCCCGCGGCGAACGTCTTCGCCTCCTTGTCGAGGTCCGCGATCTCGGCCGGGTTGTCCGGGGTGCCGTCGGCGGCGATCATCGCGTCCAGGCCCGCCGTGTCCAGGCACTTCACCGGCGTCGACTCGCCGACCCCCCGCGGATCCCAGCCGATGATGTCGAACTTCCGCAGCAGCGGCGACCCGAACAGCATCGGCACCTGCGCCGCGAACTCCTGCCCGGACGCGCCCGGCCCGCCCGGGTTGATGAACAGCGTCCCGATCCGCCCGCCGCGGTCCTTGGCCAGCACCTTTCGCGCGCGCAGTTCGATGGATTCACCGGCCGGCTTGGTGTAGTCCAGCGGCACCGAGATGGTCGCGCACTGCTGGTTGGTTCCGCAGCGCTGCCAGTCCGGCCGCTGCTGGTAATACTTCTCCAGCCCCGCCGGAATCGGCCCCACCGGTCCGCTCGGCGGATTGCTGCCGATACTCGGCACCGGACCGTCGCCCGCATTCTGCGCGCGGCTCGCCACCCCACACCCACTCGCGAGCACCGCAAAAGCTGCCACCAGTACGGTCGACCACCCACCTACCCCGCCCCGAGCGAAGCGAGGGGTGGGTTGAGTGCGGAATCTCACTGGGTGGTGTCTCCCTCGTCGTCGTGATGCAGCCGGCGGCGCCGGCGCGGCTTCCGAGCCCGCCGGTCCGCACGACTCTCCGGCTCGCCCGCACCCTTCTCGGGTTCGGAGCGGTGCTCGGGTTCGGAGCGGTGCTCGGGTGCTGCGGTGGGTGTGGCGGCGTTCTGTTGCGGTTCGGGTGCGGCGGGCGTCTCCGGGACGACGGGTGGGGCGTCCGGCGTTGTCGTACCGGAGGCCTCGTACTGCTGCCGCGGGGAGCAGACGTCCGCCCGGCTGCACGCACAGCGCCGTCCCGACGCCGCCAGCCGGACGACCACGGTGTCGCTCGGCACGTTGTGCCCGACCACCACTCCATCACCCGCGGGGGTCTCCACCGCGGATCCGAGCGCCGGCGCCTTCGCGTTGAACTCCTGGTACAGCGGGTGCTCGTACTTCAGGCAGCACATCAACCGCCCACACGCACCGGAGATCTTCAGCGGGTTCAGCGGCAGGTCCTGGTCCTTCGCCATCCGTACGCTGACCGGCTCGAAATCCTTCAGGAACGTCGCACAGCACAGGTCCCGCCCGCACGGCCCGATCCCGCCCTGCAACCGCGCCTCGTCGCGGGCGCCGACCTGCCGGAGCTCGATCCGCGCCCGCAGGGCACGGGCCAGATCCCGGACCAGCTCGCGGAAGTCGACGCGGTGCGGTGCGGAGAAGTACACGATCACCAGCTGGTCGATGTCCGGCCGCCGGTCGACGAAGTCGATCCCGACCACCTTCATCGGCAGGTCGTGCTGCCGGATCGTCCGCTTCGCGATCACCCGCGCGTCGGCGCGCCGCTGCCGGTTCTGCTCGTCGCGCTCGAGATCGCCCGCACTCGCGATCCCCGCGCACTGCGGCAGCCCGCCGATCTCCTCGGTGACGTACTGCGCCGCCCACACGCACTCCGCGACCTCAGGTCCGTCGTCGGTGGGCACGAGCACCTTGTCCCCCACCCGGGGCCGAAACTCACCCGGATCAAGGTAATAAAGCCGCCCGTACCGCTCGAACGACACCGCCATGACCATGCCCACCCCGCCAGAGTACTGGCAGCGGCGTCAGCTGGTCGTGGTGCCCAAGACGATCAGGAAGAGGAACAGGAGGACGGATCCAAGCACCAGGACCGAGCCGATGACGACACCAGCCACCGCCATTCCCTTGCCGTCCTGGTTGCGTTTCTTGATCTGGGAAAGGGCGATGATGCCCAGAACGATTCCCACCGGGGCGGAGAGGCCGATCAAGAGGCCGCAGAGAGAGCAGATCAAGGACGCGGTGGCCAGACCGTTCGTACCGGAGGATCCGGTGTAGCCGTAGCCACCATAGACGCTCGGCGCGTAGGGGGTTTGGCCGTACTGCGGCTGCGCCGGCTGACCGTAGCCAGGCTGCTGCCCGTAGCCAGGCTGCTGACCGTACGGCGATTGCGCCGGCTGACCGTAGCCTGGTTGCTGGCCGTACTGCGACTGGCCCTGGGCGCCCTGTCCGTAGACGGGCGGCTGCTGCTGGCCCGGCGACGTCCAGGGTTGCTGCGACTGCACCGGGAGAGGACTGGTTACGTCCTGCGGGCGGTCCTGAGGCCGGTTCGGGTCCGCGCCGTACGGTGGCTGAGTCACGCTGCTCCCCTGTGCTGTGTTTCGCGCATCGTACCGGCCGAGCGGGGTCCCGGGCCGTCGACGTTGCCGCTGGCAACCGGACTACCGATGGCTGTTCTTGACGGTGCCCACGAGTTTGTCGTTGTCCGGGCCGTAGGCGACGCAGAACACCCGCCGGTCGCC
>DASSDE010001123.1:0-8790 GCA_035697365.1 Kribbella sp.
CCGTCCGCGGCTGCAGGTCGAACAGGTCCTCGCCGCCGCGGCCCCTGGCGTGGAAGAACAGGATGCACAGCCCCGGCTCGCGGATCGGCCAGAAGTCCCACTCGACGGTGATGTCCGGCGGGAAGTCCTCCGGGCACCACAGCACGACGTTCGCGTCCTGCCCGTCCGCGGCCGGCCGGACGCTCTCCAGCCGGAGCCGGCCGAGCGGGAACGACGTGGCGCCGTCGCCCTCGAGCCGGAAGCCGTCGAGGTCGTCCGGGGCGGCGAGCGGGTTCTCGTACAGCATCAGCGGCGGCGCTTGTGGTCGCTGGACTCGCGGACGATCAGGTCCGGCTGGAAGATCACCTGCCGATGCTGGTGCCGCTCCTCGGACTCGACCTCTTCCTGCAGCAGCTCCATCGCGGAACGCCCGAGCAACTCGGCCGGCTGCCGCACCGACGAGAGCGGTACGGCGGCGGCGCGCGCGAAGTCGATGTCGTCGTACCCGACGATCGCCATGTCGCGGGGGACCCGCAGGCCGGCGACCGCCATACCCGCAGGAATCCGAGCGCGAGCAGGTCGTTGGCGAGGAACGCCGCGGTCGGACGGGACCGCGCCGGCAGTGCGGCGATCCGCTCACCGATCGCGCGGCCCTCGACGACGCCCATCACGTCCACCTCGTGACACTGCAGCTCGACGTCGCCCGCCTCCTCGACGGTCGCGGTGATGCCTTGCTTGCGGTCGGCAACCTGTTGCATCGTGAAAGGCCCACCGATGAAGGCGATCCGGCGATGCCCGGACTCGATCAGGTGGTTGCCGGCGAGTCGCCCACCGAGCTGGTCGTCGACCGACACCGAGCACAGGCCGCGGTCGGCCGTGCGGTCGACGAGGACCACCGGCGTACCGCGCTCGACGAGCGACGTGAGCTGCGGATCGTTGCTGTCGATCGGGGTGATCAGGACTCCCATCACCCGCTGCTGCTCGAGCTGGTCGAGGTGATGGCCCTCGCGCACCGGGTCGGTCTTGCTGTTGCACAGCATCACCACGGTGTCGTGCTCGTACGCGAGCCCCTCGGCACCCTCGGCAAGGGCGGTGAAGAACGGGTTCGCGACGTCGAGCACCACCAGGCCGACGGTCCGGCTGCGCCCCGCCCGCAGATGCCGGGCCGCCTCGTTCCGCACGAAGCCGAGCGCCTCGATGCTCTCCCGCACCCGCTGCCGCGTGTCCGGCGCCACGATCGCCGGCCGGTTCAAGAAGTTGCTCACCGTCCCCACCGAAACCCCGGCGCGCTGCGCAACCTCCTTGATGCTGGGCGTCGCCATCATCCCCCGTCCAGCTGCCACTAGGTCGCGAGCAGTCTAGCCAGGCCTAATTGAATCGTCTAAATCCGCCCTGTCCGCGAGATCGCCGTACGGGACGTACAGCCGGCCGAGGTGGCTGCGAGCATCGAACAGGCCGAGTGCTCGCAGCAGCGTGTGTGCCATCACGATGTGCCCGTAGCCGTTCGGATGACAGCCTTCACTGATCCACGCCTGGGTGGCGCCGGCGCGCTCCGCCCGTGCCCAGACCTGGTGGTGGTCGATCAGGGTGCAGCCACGGGCAGTGGCCAGCGCCCGGATGTCGTCGGCGTAGCCGGGAAGGGCGCCCGTGCGGGCTTCTGGACTCGACGGCAGCACACCGTTCGGAGTCTGCAGCACCGGATGCGCGCCGGCCGCAAGGACGCGATCGACCACATCGGCGTACCTCGTCCGGAACCGGTCGCGACCGGCCGTACCGTCGAGGCAGTCGTTCAGGCCGACCCCGATGATCACAAGATCCGGATTCCAGCGCAGCACCGCGTGGTCGAGCATCCGGACGAGATCGCCGGCCGTCCAGCCGCTCTTCGCCGTGTTGAGCACGGTGTCGGTGCCTCGACCGAGCTCGTACCGGATCCGTTCCTCGAACAGCTGGCCGAAGTCACGGTGCCCGTACGTGTGTTGTTCGCCCGCCGTGACGCTGTCGCCGGTGAAGAGCCACGTGAGCGGCGCGCCGGTGGCCAGCAGGCCGGCGACAGCGCCGGTCGCTGTGGACGTCATCGCGTCATCCCTTCGTACCGGCCGATGCGACGCCCTCGACGACCTGTCGCTGCAGCATCGCGAACACCACGATCATCGGAAGCGTCGCCATGACGGCGCCGGCCATCAGGACCGGGTAGTTGGTGAGGTACTGGCCCTTCAGGGAGGCCAATCCGGCCGACAGTGTCATCTGCCGCGGGTCGGTGTTGACGATGAGCGGCCACAGCAGGTCGTTCCAGGACCAGAGCAGAGTGAGTACGCCCAGCGCGATCACGCCCGGCCGCGCGAGCGGAAGGTAGATGTGCCAGTACGTCCGCAGCGGACCGCACCCGTCGAGCTCGGCGGCTTCGCCCAGCTCGTTCGGCAGACTCAGGAAGTACTGCCGGAGCAGAAAGGTGCCGAAGGCACTGAAGATCCCCGGAAGGACCAGCGCCTGTAGCGAGTTGAGCCAACCGAGCTCCTGCATGATGCGGTACTGCGGGATGATGAACAGCTGGCTCGGAACCATCAGGATCGACAGGAACAGCCCGAACAGAACCCGCCGTCCCGGGAAGCTGAGCCGCGCGAATGCGTAGCCGGCCAGCGAACACAGCAGCAGTTGCCCTGCGGTTCGGCACAGCGACATGACCACGGTGTTGGCGAACTGCCGCGCGAACGGCGCGTTGTCGAAGACCATGGTGAAACCCCGCCAGCTCGGATGCGCGGGCAGCCACACCGGTGGCACCCGGATCGATTCGCCCAGGGTCTTGAAGGCGGTGGAGAGCTCCCAGGCGAACGGCACGATGGCCAGCAACGCTCCAAGGGTCAGCACCAGGTAGGTGCCGAGGTGACCTCCGCGCGAGCGGGCCCGGTCAGGCATAGTGCACCCACCGTCGCTGGAGCCGGAACTGCAGTCCGGTCAAGGCCACGATGAACAGCAGCAGCATGAAGGCGATCGCCGCGCCGTAGCCCGGGTTGCTCCTCACGAAAGCCGTCTCGTAGAAGAGCGACACGACGGTCCGGGTCGCTCCGGCGGCCGGACTGGCAGGCGGGACCATCAGGTAGACGAGGTCGAACATCTGCAGCGACCCGATCGCCGAGATCACCGAGACGAAGAAGGTCGTCGGCGACAGCATCGGCACCGTGACCCGCAGGAACTGCCGTACGCTGCCGGCGCCGTCGAGCGCGGCCGCCTCGTACAGTTCGCGAGGAACGTTCTGGAGACCGGCCATGAACAGGACGAGGTTGTACCCGAACTGCGACCAGATCCCGACCAGCGCGAGCGCGACGAGCGCCGTGTGGCGATCGGTCAGCCAGCCGGGCCCGGGGATGCCGACCCGGTCGAGTCCCTGGTTGATCAGACCGTAGTCACCGTTGTAGAGGTACTGCCACAACAGTCCGATGGCTGCCGGCATCGTCACCACGGGCAGGTAGTACAACGTCCGGAACACCCCGCGACCGCGCAGGCCCCGGCGATTCAGCAGGGCCGCGAAAACCATCGCGGGCGGAACTCCGAGCAGCGTGAGAAACATGTAGGCGATCGTGTTGCGCAGCGCCGTCCAGACCGCGGGGTCGTGCAGCAGCCGTGAGTAGTTCGCCAGGCCCGTCCACGTACTGCCCCCGAACGGGCCCCATGCGGTGAAGCTGAAGTAGAAGGTCTGCAGGATCGGCCACAGGTAGAGGACCGCTACGCCCACTCCCATCGGAGCGACCATCGCGAGTCCCCACCAGCGTTCCCGCCGCCGGAGGCCGGCGCTCACTTGCTCTGCTCGGCGGCCAGCGCCGTGTTCATGGCCGCCGCCATCGCCGTTGCAGCCTGCTGCGGCGATTCCTGTCCCGTCCATGCCTTGCCGAGGATCTGCGGCTCCTGGGATGCCCAGGCGTCGGTGTTCTTCGAGACCGGGTAGGGGACCGAGACCGCGATCTCGTCCACCAGGCTCTGCAGGTGGTACTGCGGTACCGACGACACCCAGGCCTGCGCCTCACTCGTGTACGCTGGGATGACGGTGCCGCTCGCGGCCCGGACGGAGGCCGCCTCTTTGCTCCCCATGTACTTGACGAGCTTCCACGCCTCGTCCGGGTGCTTGGTCTTCGCGGAGATCGCCTCCGACAGACCGGTGGAGATCGTTGCGCGCACCTTGCCGCCGGGTAGGGCCGCCACATCGAAGTTCTTGGCGGAGTCGACCTTCGCGAACGTACCGGCCAGCCAGTTGCCGCCGTACAGCATCGCCACCTTGCCGGACTGGAACATCTGCACCGGATCGGTGTCGGTCATCTGCTGCAGAGTGGGCGACTGCCCGGCCGCGATGAAGTCCGTCCAGTACTTGATTCCCGCCACGGCCGCGGGGCTGTCGTAGCCGGAGCTCCGCCCGTCGGAGGAGATCACCTGGCCGCCTGCCTGCGCGATCGTGTTGTAGAAGTTCGACTGGCTGTTCAGATTGGCCGCGATGCCGTACGTTCCGGTCGCCTTGTTCGTCAGCTTCGCAGCTGCAGCCTTCGCATCGGCCCACGTCCAGGTGTCGCTCGGGTACTTCACCGAGGCCGCGTCGAACAGCGACTTGTTGTACCACAGGCCGATGGTCGTGTTGTCGCGCGGCATCCCGTACTGCTCGCCCTTGAAGACGAAACTGTCGGTGACGGCCTTCGCGAAGACACTCATGTCGACCTTGTCCTGCGCGATGTTCTTCGAGAGCGGGAGCAGTACGCCGTTGGAGGCGTAGAGCTGGAAGTTCGGGGCGTTCATCCACATCACGTCCGGGGCCGCACCGCCGGACGCCGCGGCCTTGAGCTTCTGCCAGTACTGGTCCCACGGGGTCACCTGGATCTGGACGGTGACTCCGGGGTTGGCCTTCTCGAAGTTCTGGACGATCTGTTCCTCGGACGGTTTCATCGACACGTCCCAGATCGCGAGGGTCAGATCAACCTGGTCGCCGCCCGCAGAGTCGTTGCATCCGGCAACCATAAGCAGGGCCAGAGCGGTCAGGGCCGGCAGGATCTTGGTGCGCATGGGTCACCTCTCGACAGAAGAGGCGCCGGAGCCGAGCAGCTCTATTTATGCCTCTTTGAGACATAATGTCAGCGGCGCGGCGATTTCGTCAACGTGGACTGGGCAATCAGCTCCGGGAGCGGCCCCCGGGTCGGCGCCAGCAGCTGGTCGAGCTCGTCCAGGGCGAGGCAGACTGCGCCGAGGGCGACGCAGTCCGAGCCGAGCGTCGAGGCCCGCAGCTCGGGTACCTGACCCGCCGCCTGTTCGAGGGTGTCCGCCAGCGGTTCCAGGATCACGTCCGCCGATTGCGAGAACGCGCCGCCGATGACGAGCAGTTGTGGGTCGACGACCGCGATCGCGATCGCGGCGGCCAGCGCCAGCTCCTCGACGTACCGGCGAACGGCCACCGTCGCCGGCCGGCTGCCGGCCCGGGCCGCGGCGAAGACCTGCTCGGCGCGATCCCTGATCGGCGTGTCGTCCGGCACCGCGGAGCATTGGTGCAGGTACTCGATCGCGGCCTCCCAGCGCACCATCGGCAGGGTCGAAAGGTTGCCTGCGGCACCGTTGAAGCCGCGTCGCAGGGTGCCGTCGATGATGGTCGACAGGCCGGTACGCCGGCCGGCTTGCAGCAGGACGACATCCGGTACGTCGCGCGCGGCGCCACGCCGGTGCTCGGCCACTGCTGCGAGGTGTGTGTCGTTCTCGACGATCACCGAGGCCGTACCGGTGCTACGGAAATGCGCGGCGAGGTCGATGCCCTGCCAGTCCGCGATGGCTCGCGAGCTGCTGACCTGTCCGTTGCGGTTGACCACGCCGGTCGTCCCGACGCCGAGCGCCCAGATCGCCGACCGGTCGGCGTCGGCCTCGGCGACACAGCTGGCCAACGCGGATTCGGTGGCCCGCAGCCGGTTGCGACGGCGCGTTGCCGGGGTGACGGTCTCGCGACTGGTCGCGATCACCTGCCCCGACAGATCGGCGAGCACGGCCCGAACGCTGTGGGCGCCGATGTCGATCCCGCCGACGTAGCCTGCCTCGGCGCGGAACCGGTAGGTGCGGGCCGGACGGCCGCGTGCCCCGGCGCTCGTCTGTTCCTCGACCAGCCACTGCCGATCGACCAGGCTCTGCAGGACCTTCTCGACCGCGGTCCGGCCGAGGCGCGTCCGTTCGACGATCTCGGCGACCCTGGTCTGCCCGGACTTCCCGAGCGCGGCAAGTACCGCGCGCTCGTTCAGCTGGCGAATTCGTGACGGGTCAGCGCCGTCGGAGCTCGTGTGCATCGGTGGATACCTTCGGCCTCTCGGTCTGTCCGGGCCCGGATCGCACCCGCGGGTCCTCAGGTTAGGTCGAACGCTCTTCACGGCAGATGTGACTCGTGAGTAACATGCTGGCATGAGTCAGGTGCTGGGTTTGTGGGAGCGGTTGCGGGTGCTGCCGGGCGGCGAGCGGGTGTTTTCCTGGGGGTTCACCTGGAAGGCGCCGTACTTCCGGTCCGTCCGGCCGCGGTTCGTGCAGGTGAGTCCGAACTATGCGGCGCTCCGGTTGCCGAAGCGGCGGGCGGTGCTCAACCACATCGGGACCGTGCATGCGATTGCCGTGTGCAACGGCCTGGAGGCGGCGATGGGTGCGCTGGCCGAGGCGACCATCCCGGCGGGCAAGCGCTGGCTGCCGAAGGGCATGGAGGTCGCGTACCTCGCCAAGTCGACGTCCGGCCTGACCTGCTCGGCGGAGACCGACCCGGGCAGCTGGGCGGCCGGTCCCGAGGTGCCGGTGCAGGTCAGGGCGACCCGCGACGACGGCACCGTGGTCGTCGAAGGCACCATCCACCTGTGGGTGACCGACAAGAAGTAGAGCGGCCGTTCGACGTAGGGTCTGCGGGTGACTGAACTGCGGGTGGTGGACGTCACCGAGGAGCAGCTCGACTCGGTGTGGCGGGTACGGATCCGGTCGTTCGGCCCGGGGGGTGACCGGGACGAGTGGAAGAAGAACGCGCGGGCGTTCATCGCGGACCGGCGGATCCTCGGGGTCGTCGACGGCGACGAGCTGATCGCGGCGGCGCGGATCTGGCCGTTCGAGCAGTGGTGGAACGGCCGGCGCGTACCGATGGGCGGCGTCGCGGGCGTCGTCGTCGCGCCGGAGTACCGCGGGCGTGGTGTCGGCAGCCTGATGATGCGCGGAGTGTTGCAGCGTTGCGTCGAGAAGGGGTATCCGCTGACGGCGCTGTATCCGGCGACAACCGTTCTCTACCGGCATCTCGGGTACGAGTTCGGCGGCGGGCAGTACAAGTTCTCGTTCCAGGCGGCCGATCTGCGGACCCTGGGCGGCAGCGGTACTGCGGTCCGCAGGGCGACCGTCGAGGACGTGGACCGGCTGCTCGAGCTGGCCACGGCGTCGAACGCCGCCAAGCGCACGAGCGGTCCGCTGATCTGGCCGCGGACCGAGATCGTGTCCTGGCTCGAGGACGAGGACACGTTCGCGTACGTGGCCGAGGACGGCTTCGTCGTGTATCGGTGGTCCGACGGCGATCTGGTCGTCGACGAGCTGGTTGCCGGGTCCGAGGCGACCGCGCGGGCGCTGTGGGCGACGGTGGGTTCGGGCTCCTCGATCGCGACCACCGTGCAGGCGTACTGCGCGCCGTTCGACCCGATCCATCTGCTCGCCGAGCACGAGGCCCAGGGGGACGCGCGGATCGTCCGGTGGATGCTCCGCCTGGTCGACGCCCCGGCCGCGCTCGCGGGACGTGGCTACCCGGCCGGCGCCGTGCTCGACCTCGATCTGCGGATCGACGATCCCGAGCTGCCGGCGAACTCGGGCGACTGGCACCTGTCGATCGCCGAGGGCTCCGCGCAACTGACGCAGGCAGAGCCGTCGGACGGTGCGTTGCGCCTCGGCCCGCGCGGACTGGCGGGCCTGTACGCCGGCACACCGGTAGCCGCCCTGCGCGGCGCCGGACTGATCACCGGGCCCAACGACACCGACGCCGCGTTGGACGCGGTCTTCGGCGGACAAACCCCGTACATGCTCGACTACTTCTAGGCCCTGTCCGTGGTCCGGCGCGTCGATTTCTTCACTCCGGATACAGCGGACTAGGGTTGTCGAACAAACGTTCGGAGGTGTTGCATGCGGGTGCTCGGTGTCGACCCGGGACTGACCCGGTGCGGCCTCGGCGTCGTCGAGGGGACACCGGGGAAGCCGCCGGCGCTGGTCGCCGTCGGGGTGATCCGGACGCCGCCCGACCTGGACGTGGCCAAGCGCCTGGTGCGGATCGAGGAAGAGCTCGACGAGTGGATCGCGCGGCACCAGCCGGACACGGTGGCGGTCGAGCGGGTGTTCGCGCAGCACAACGTCCGGACAGTGATGGGAACGGCGCAGGCCTCGGGCATCGCCATGGTGGTGGCGGCCCGCCGCGGGCTGCCGGTCGCGCTGCACACGCCGAGTGAGGTGAAGGCCGCGGTCACCGGATCCGGCCGCGCGGACAAGGAGCAGGTGACCACGATGGTCACCCGGATCCTCAAGCTCAGTGAGCGTCCGACGCCCGCCGACGCCGCGGATGCGCTGGCACTGGCGATCTGCCAGGTGTGGCGTGGCGGCGTGGCAGGCAGATTGCAGCAGGCCGCGTCCGGCCGGGCGAACCTCGAAGCCCTGGCGCAGGCACAGTCGCGGTTGCAGGTGGCGAGATTGCGTGCCGCGGTGGCGGCGCAGGAAGGCAAGCGATGATCGCGTTCGTTCGGGGCCCGGTGGCGGCCGTCGGGGTGGACAGTGCCGTGCTCGAGGTCGGGGGAGTGGGCCTGCTGG
>DASSDE010001124.1:0-3767 GCA_035697365.1 Kribbella sp.
TCGCTCGACAGGCCCGCGATCAGGCTGATGATCACCAGCGTACGGACGACCGGCCGCCGGCGTGCCGCGTCGAGGCCGCTCTTGAACGTCTCGCTCAACTGCCGGAACGTCTCGCGCTCGGCGCGCGGGGTGCGGTGGAAGCTCTGCTCCCGCCGTCCCACCGAGCTCGAACTGCTGGGCGTGCACGAACACCCGGTCGACGCGTTCGACGCCGATCTCGTCGGTGATCCAGGCCTGGTCGGCGCCGGAGGTGAACGTGAAGCCGATGCCCCACAACACCTGGGCGGCGAGGATCGCGAAGAACGCGGGCACCAGCCCCTGGAGCAGGAAGCCGGCGCCGATCAGCACGAAGCCGATGACGATCGAGAGCCGGCGGCTGTAGAGGTCGGCGACGATGCCGGTCGGGATCTCGAAGAGGAAGCAGGCGAGCTCGAGAGTGGTCCCGACGAGCACCATCTGGAGCGGGTTCAGTCCGGCGTTGCGGACGTAGCAGCGCGACCGGGAACTACCGGCGCCGGTCAAGCGCTTGCGTGGCGCACGACGAGGTGCGCGATCAGGAACGTGAACGCATGGCGTCAGGGAGGGCAGGACCCGGCGCGTCCGCCTCCGAATAAGCCGACGCCGGTTGTGGATCAGGGGTATCATTGAGGCTGCCTGGCCCGGCCGTTCCCCCGTGATGGTCGGGTCAGGTTTTCCTGCCCCGCTCACCGTCCGCCGCCGCACCCAGGACTCGGATGCCGACGTGGAACGATGCCGAGATGCCCCGCATCCCTGTCGCCGAGCTCTTCGGCCTCGATGTCGATCGCCTCGAGCCCACCCGCACCGGTGATGCGGAGTCCGCCGGCAACGGAAACTGGCATCTGTGGACGCGTGGCGGCGAGCATCTTGTCCTCCGCCGCTACCATCTGCTGCACACCGAGTCCGACCTCGCTTTCGAGGCGCAGGTTCTCGACCACCTTGCCGGCCGCGGGTGGGTCGTGCCGGCGTTGGTTGCGCCGCCGATCCGGTACGACGGGCGACTGTGGTCGGTGACGCGATTCGTCCCAGGCAAACCCCACGAGAACGAGACGAGAGCGCAGCGGACCGAGCGGGGCGCGATCCTTGCGCGGTTGCATGCGGCGCTGGGTGGGCTTGAGCTCGGAAAGCGCGAACGGTTCTTCCGGACCGCGGATCTCGACGCGATGGGGGAGTTCCAGCAGTGGGACCGTGGCATCGAGCTGCTCCGGGACCGCCGGCCTGACCTCGCGGAGGAGGCGGTGCGGGCGATGAGGCACGCGAAGCGGCTCGTGGTTGAGCATCGGCTGCTCGAGTTGCCGCAGACCATCGTGCACGGTGACTTCGCGAGCTGGAACCTGCACTTCCACGACGACGGCCGATTTGCCGGCGTGATCGACTTCGGGTTGTGTCACCAGGACAGCCGGGCCTGGGAGCTCGTGATCGCGCGCGTGCATCAGGCGCCGGAACTGGTCGACGGGTACCAGCGGGCGACTGCCACTCCGCTCACCGACCGAGAGCTGGCTGCGATCGAGCCGTTGCAGGTCGTGCTCAGGGTGCTGATGGTGATGGCCGCGCTCTGGGACGGGCAGCGCAGCGGCACGTTCGACGAGGCGATGATCACTGATCAGCTGGAGAAGTTCAGGTCTTGACATGAGGCGGCCGGGCCGGGTTGACTTCCACATAGTTAACAGCAGAAATAAATTCTGGACAGGTCCGGTGCCGGCGGCTCAGAGCGACGCCGGGCCCTGTCGTTCTGTGCCCGGACTCGATGGCAAGCCATCGGGTCATTCGTCGTTCTGCCGTCGTTAGTTGCGGGCAGCAACGACAGATTTCCCTTGCCTGCAAGGGGTTTGATCAGATCGGTCACCGTCCGGTATCGACACCGACGGGAACTCTTCCACTCTCCGGGGGTTGTGTGTCATCCTCCGGGATAGCGAAACCCGAGATCCTATCGGATATCGGTTCCACTCCAGCGCGTGAGGGAAAGGATGCGGAGTGAGCGCAACCTTCGAGGTGAAACAAGCGCCGCCGGCACCGGCGCCGCGGGCGGAGGGCAAGACCGTCCGGAAACCACCGCGAACGAGCCGCCGGACCCAGGCCTGGCGCAGTCTGCGGCGACACTGGCAGCTGTACCTGCTGATCGTCGTACCGCTGGCGTACTTCGTGATCTTCAAGTACATCCCGATCGCGAACGCCGTGATCGCGTTCAAGAACTACAGCCCGATCAAGGGCCCGTGGGGCAGTGACTGGGTCGGGTTCAAGAACTTCGAGCTGTTCTTCCAGAATCCGGTGTTCTGGACCCTGGTGAAGAACACCTTCCTGCTGTCGGTCTACACCGTGCTGGCCAGCTTCCCGATTCCGATCATCCTGGCGATCGCTCTGAACGAGATCCGCAACGGCCGGTTCAAGAAGACCGTGCAGCTGGTCACGTACGCGCCGTACTTCATCTCCACCGTGGTCGTGGTGTCGATGACGATCCTGGTGCTGTCGCCGCGGCTCGGGTTCGTCAACGACGCGATCGGGCTGTTCGGCGTGCCGCAGATCGACTTCCTCGGGCGGCCGGACTACTTCCGGCACATCTACGTCTGGTCCGACGTCTGGCAGACCACCGGGTACTCCGCGGTGATCTACCTCGCCGCGCTGTCCGGGATCGATCCGGCGCTGCACGAGTCCGCGCGGATCGACGGCGCCAGCCGGCTGCAGCGGATCCGGAACGTCGACCTGCCCGGCATCATGCCGACCGCGGTGATCATCTTGGTGCTCGGCGTCGGCAACATCATGTCGATCGGGTTCGAGAAGGCGTTCCTGCTGCAGAACCCGCTGAACACCGCGCAGTCCGAGATCATCGCCACCTATGTCTACAAGACCGGTCTGCTGAACGCGGACTTCAGCATGGCGACGGCGATCGGGCTCTTCAACTCGGTGATCAACCTCTTCCTGCTGCTCGGCGTGAACTTCGCCGCCAAGCGCATCACCGGAAACGGACTGTGGTCATGAGTATTACGTTGCAGGGATTCCGGCGTACGGGCGGCAAGCGGGCGGAGTCGTCGCACCGGACCACGATCGAGGAGACCCGTACCGACAAGATCTTCCTGGCCGGCGTGAAGATCATGTTGTGGATCGCGCTGATCCTGGTCGCGGTCCCGCTGATCTACATCGTGGCGAACTCGTTCAGCAGCCCGTCGGCGGTGAGCGCCGGCCGGGTCCTGCTGTGGCCGATCGAGCCGAGCGTCAAGGCGTACAAGGAAGCCTTCAGCGATCCGCTGATCATGAAGGGCTACCTCAACTCGTTCATCTACGCGATCAGCGGCACCCTGATCAGCGTCACGCTGACGATCGCGATCGCGTACCCACTGTCCCGCCGGACGTTCTTCGGCCGGAACGTGATCATGAGCCTGCTGATCTTCACCATGCTGTTCTCCGGCGGCCTGATCCCGACGTACCTGGTGGTCCAGGACCTCGGGATGCTGAACACCCGCTGGGCGATGGTGATCCCGAGCGCGATCGGGGTCTGGCAGGTGATCATCGCGCGGACGTTCTTCCGCTCCACGATCCCCGACGAGCTGTACGAGGCGGCGACGATCGACGGCGCGAGCGACCTGCGGTTCCTCTGGTCGGTGGTGCTGCCGCTGTCCAAGCCGGTGATCGCGGTGATCGCGCTGATGTACGCGATCTTCCAGTGGAACAGCTACTTCGACGCCCTCATCTACCTCAAGGACCCGAGCCTCTACCCGCTGCAGATCGTGCTGCGGAACGTGCTGATCCTGAAC
>DASSDE010001125.1:0-3838 GCA_035697365.1 Kribbella sp.
TGAACTCGACCGGCTCCCGCCAGCCGGCCTGCTTGAACAACACGATGGTGAACTCGTCGACCTGGGACAGCTCAAAGCTGACCTCGGTACCGATCCACTCCTCGGGACCGCCGACGACCTCCCAGCGGACGAGATCTGGGCTCGTCTCGAGAACCTTCATGTCGAAACCGTCGCCGCCCGCGGTGGCGAAGCGGAACTCGAGCACGCCGCCCGGGTCGCCGGTGGTGTCCTCGGTCCACCAGCCGGCCAGGCCGTCGATGGTGGTGAGTGCTGCGTACACGTCCTTCTGCGGCGCGATCACGCCGACCCTGTGCAAAATGTCCACCATGGGAATTGCCTTTCTCCTCAAGAGTCCTGATCACGTTGGATCGCCTCGGCGATCCGCTTGATGCGCTGCAGCCGCCGGTCCCAGGAACGGGTGACGTCCGACAGCTGGTCGATGGCGCGGGCGAGCCGGAGCTCGTCCACGATGTAGCGGCGTTCGCGTCCGGACGGCGTGGAGTGCACGAGCCCGGCCCGGTCGAGGACGCCGAGGTGTTTCGCGACCGCCTGCCGGGTGACCGGCAGTTGTTCGCTGAGACTGGTCGCGGTACCGCCGCCCGCCGCGAGCAGCAGGTCGAGCATCCGGCGCCGGGTGGGATCCCCGATGGCCGACCAGAGCTCGTCGTCGATCACGGCCGCGCGACCAGCCGCTCGACGTACGCCGCCAGCCGCGGGAGGAAGTAGTTCCAGCCGCTGGTGTGGTCCTGGTACTGGGCGTCGGAGCGGTTCGCCTCGTCGAACCCGGTCTCAGCGAACCGCAACAGCGTGCCGCCGTCCTGCGGGACCAGGTCGAACGTCGCCAGCACGGAGTTCTCCGCGGTCGCCGTGCTGCCCTCGTGGGTCCAGCGGATCGCGAACCGGCGCGGCGGGTCCGCCTCGATCACGGTGACGGATTCGTACTTCATGCCGTCCGCCTGCTGGAAACCGACCGTCCCGGTCGCACCGGGGACGGCCTCCAGATCGACCTCGTCCGGCCACCACTCGCGCAGGTGCTCGGGCGAGCTGACCACCTGGTACACCACTTCCGGCGTGGCCTCGATCCGAATCTCCCGCTCGATGCTCCTGCTCATTCCACTCATCCTTTCGCAACCTTTGGTTGCTCATCAATCTAGAGCACTGCCGCTCGATGCGCAACCATGAGTTGCGGGAAGCGTTCCCGCGCCCCGGATGTTGAGAAGATCTAGGGAAAGGGAGGGTGCCGTATGTCGATGATGGGCGGCGGGATGGGTGCGTTCGGCTGGCGCCGGCAGGACGCGTCCGTGGTCGATCGGAAGCTGACCAAGGGCACGCTGCGGCGGATCCTGAGGTTCGCGCGGCCGTTCCGGTGGCACATCACGGCGTTCCTGGTCCTCGTGATCCTGTCCGCGGTCCTGGTGATCGCGTCGCCGCTGCTGTTCAAGAAGATCGTCGACGACGGCATCACCAAGGGGAATGCGGGACTGGTCACCGGGCTCGCCCTGGTGGTGGCCGGGCTGGCGCTCGTGGAGGCCGCGCTCGGCCTGGTGCAGCGTTCGTTCTCGGCCCGGATCGGCGAGGGCCTGATCTACGACCTGCGTACCAAGGTGTTCGGGCACGTCCAGCGGATGCCGGTCGCGTTCTTCACCCGTACGCAGACGGGCGCGCTGGTCTCGCGGCTGAACAACGACGTCATCGGCGCCCAGCAAGCTTTCACCACCACGTTGTCCGGCGTGGTCTCGAACATCATCAGCCTGATCCTGGTGGTCGCCGCGATGCTCGCGCTGAGCTGGCAGCTGACTCTGGTGGCGATCCTGATGCTGCCGATCTTCCTGATTCCGGCCCGCATCCTCGGCCGGCGGCTGGCCGCGATGACCCGCGAGCAGATGAACCTGAACGCCGAGATGTCGACCGCGATGACCGAGCGGTTCAGCGTCGGCGGCGCCCTGCTCGTCACGCTGTTCGGGCACCCGGCCCTGGAGGAGCGCGACTTCGGTGAGCGCGCCGGGCGGGTGCGTGATCTGGGCATCCGGATCGCGATGCTCGGCAGGGTGTTCTTCACCGCGCTGACGCTCGTCGCGGCGCTCGCGACCGCTTTGGTGTACGGCGTGGGTGGCAACCTGGCCGTCCGTCAGACCCTGACTGTGGGGACCCTGCTTGCGCTCGTCGCGCTGCTCGGCCGGCTCTACGGCCCGCTGACCGCGCTGTCGAACGTGCGCGTCGACGTGATGACCGCGCTCGTGTCGTTCGAGCGGGTCTTCGAGGTGCTCGACCTGGAGCCGATGATCAAGGACGCCGCCGAGGCGCGCGATCTGCCCGAGGACGCGGCTGCGGTCGAGTTCGAGCACGTCGCGTTCGCGTACCCGACGGCCGATCAGGTCTCGCTCGCCAGCCTCGAGTCTGTTGCGGTGCTCGACAAGCGGGCGTCGGCGCAGGTTCTCGAGGACGTGAGTTTCGCCGTCCGTCCCGGCCAGATGATCGCCCTGGTGGGTCCGTCCGGCGCTGGAAAGACCACCATCACGAACTTGGTTGCCCGCCTGTACGACGTGACCGGGGGAGTGGTGCGGGTCGGCGGACAGGACGTCCGCGACGTGACGCTGCAGTCCCTGCACGACACGATCGGGTACGTCACTCAGGACGCGCACATGTTCCACGAGACCATCCGCGCGAACCTGCTGTACGCGAAGCCGGAAGCCACCGAGGACGAGATGGTGGCTGCCCTGCGCGCGGCGCAGATCTGGGAGCTGGTGTCGGCATTGCCGGACGGGCTCGACACGGTCGTCGGCGACCGCGGGCACCGGCTGTCCGGTGGCGAGCGGCAACGACTCGCGATCGCGCGGTTGTTGCTGAAGGCACCGAAGATCGTCGTCCTGGACGAGGCCACCGCGCACCTGGACTCGGAGTCCGAGGTCGCCGTCCAGCGGGCCCTGGACACGGCGCTCGAAGGCCGGACGTCACTGGTGATCGCGCATCGGCTCTCGACGGTCCGGAACGCCGACCAGATCCTGGTCGTTGACCACGGCAACATCATCGAGCGCGGTACGCACGAGCAGCTGCTCGCGGCCGGCGGCGAGTACGCTGAGCTGTACAGCACGCAGTTCGCGGAAACCGGTACAGCGGCGGGTGTCTGATGATCAAACTTGGGCTCGTTCTCGCGGCCGGCTACGCCGGCTACAAGGTCGCGTACCACTCCGAGGACGGCCGGCACTACGGCCGCACCGGCGAGCGCGCGATCAGGACCACGCTGTCACTGCTGATCGCAAGCCTCGCCGGCGGCCTCACTTACGCGGTTCTGCTCCAGCACTAGCCGGCTTTGCGTCGTGCTCCAGCAGATGCAGGACGGGGACACCGAGGTGCCGTCGGGCCGAGTTCGTCCAGTCCAGGTGGAAGAACTCCGCCACGATGTGCGGCCGGGTCAGGATGATGACCTCCTGGCCCTGGGCGTGCTGAACGGTCGCGATCAGCGCGTCGATCGGCCGGTCGTGCGAGATGCCGCCCTCGGCGGTCTGCCCCAGGTCGCGGAGCCGCTGCACACTGCGGCCGCTGCAGCCCTTCGCCTCGGAGTCGATCGCCTTCTGCGCCTCCGCGAGGTCCTCTCGCTGACCCGCGAGACCCGGGCCGTAGAGGTCGGCCGTACCGAGCGCGCTGATCGACGCCTCGACGCCGGCCTCGGCGTTGTGGCAGGGCACCAGTACGTGGTACCTGACCGGCTCGGGCATGTCCTGATGAAGTTCGACGACGCGCTTCGCGTCGGGTTCGGACAGTTCCTGTTCGACAAGCAGTACGACCTCGTACATCGTGCCACCTCCGTGCTTACCAGTCGGTATCCCCATAGTGCCCC
>DASSDE010001126.1:0-5275 GCA_035697365.1 Kribbella sp.
AGCGGTCGCCGTGCTCGCCACCGCGCGGCCGGAGCCGGCCGACTCGTGGGTCTGGGCAGTGCTCGTCACCGGCTTCGTCGTGTTCGTCGTCGGCTCGTTCCTGATGGCAGCCCGTCCGTACGTGTCGTTCGGCCTGCTCACTGCGGTCGCAATCAGCAGTGCACTGATCTGTGGAGTGGACAGCTCCAACTCGCTCGTCCTCGTCCTGGTGTCGGCGACCGACATCGCCGTACTGCAGTTCCGGCGGCACGGGAACCGGCCGATCGTTGCTGCGAGCATCGGTATCGCCGTGGCGTACGGCGTGTCCGCCTGGCTGTTCGACAAGCCTGACAGTTGGTACTTCACGCAGCTGCTCTGGACCGCGGTACTGATCGCGTTCGGACTCAACCGGCGTCAGTACGAGGTGCAGGCGCGACAGACCGAGCAGCTGTTGGAGCAGACCCAGTTGGCGCAGAGCGAGCACACGCGCGCGGCAGCGCTGGAGGAGCGCGGACGGATCGCCCGTGACCTCCATGACGTACTGGCGCATTCGCTAGGTGCACTGAGCGTTCAGCTGGAGGTAGCGGAGGCGCTCCTGGAGGAGCGCGGTGACACGGCTGGTGCGCTCGAGCGGGTACGGCGTTCGCGCCGGCTCGCCGTCCAGGGCCTGAGCGAGGCACGTGATGCTGTAGCTGCGCTACGAGCGGATGAGGTACCGGAGCTGCCTGCGGCGCTGGCTGCACTCGCGGAGCAGCACGAGAAGGATCACGGGGCCGCTGTGCGGCTCACTGTGACGGGCGGGGCGAAGCTCGATTCGGCTGTGACAGTCGCGTTGCTGGGCGCGGCGCGCGAGGCGCTGACGAACGCCGCGAAGCATGCACCTGGTCAGATTGTCGACATGAGGCTTGTCTACGACGACGGCGTACGGGTCTCCGTACGGAACAAGGGTGTCACGAGTGGCGAAGGGTTCGGCCTGGCCGGGATGCGAGAGCGGCTTGCCCTGGTGGGTGGGACGCTGACGGCGGGCGCGGATCCGGATGCCACAGCCGACTGGTTGGTGGTGGCTGAGGTTGAGTGAAGCAATCCGGGTGGTCGTGGCGGACGACCAGCAGGTGGTGCGCGAAGGGCTGGTCGCGTTGCTCGGGCTGATCGACGGAGTCGAGGTCGTGGGCGCGGCCGCGAACGGTGCGGAAGCCGTCGAGCTGGTTGCTCGAGGCAACGTCGATGTGGTGCTGATGGATCTGCGGATGCCGATTCTGGACGGCACCCAGGCGACGGCCCGGGTCACGGCCGATTTCCCGGAGGTCGCGGTGCTGGTGCTGACGACGTACGCCGACGACACGTCGATCGCGAACGCACTCCGGGCCGGCGCTCGTGGCTACCTCACCAAGGACGCCGGTCGCGCGGAGATCGGCGCCGCGCTGCGTTCGACCGCGGCCGGGCAGTCGACGTTCGACCCGGAGGTGACCAAACGGCTGATTGCCGGGCTGGCCCCGGAGCAGCCGGCCACGGACACCGACGGTCTGACCGCCCGGGAGACCGAGGTACTGCGGCTGATCGCGCGCGGACTCAGCAATCCGGAGATCGCGGCGCAACTGTTCATCAGCGAGGCGACCGTGAAGACGCACATCAACAACACGTTTGCGAAGATCGGCGCCCGGCACCGCGCCGAGGCTGTCCGCTACGCCTACCGCAAGGGAATCGCGTCCGAGACGTAGCTGCCCGGCGCCCGCTCAGAGGCGGAGTTCGGCGACGACCGGACGGTGGTCGCTGCCGGTCGAGCTCATCACCCACGCCTTTGTGGGCGTGATCCCGCGGACCAGGATGTGGTCGATCCGCGCCATCGGGAACGCCGCCGGCCAGGTGAACCCGAACCCGGTGCCGGCCGCGCCCTGCGCCGATCGCAACCCCGAGGTCAACGGGGCGAGACTGCGGTCGTTGACCGTCCCGTTGAAGTCACCCATCACGATCACCCCGGACGACTTGTCGGCCGCGATCTGCCGGCCGAGCGCCTTGATCGTGTCGTTGCGCTGGTCGGACGTGAAGCCGCTGGTCCCGACCCGGACCGAGGCCAGGTGCGCGACGTACACCGCGACCGTGCCCTTCGGCGTCTTCACCTCGGCCCGCAGCGCACGCGTCCAGGCGAACCCGACGTCGACGGACTTCGTCTCGACGACCGGGAACTTCGACCACAGCGCCACGGTGTCGCGAATCACCGCGTACGGGTACGTCTTCGCGAACGATGCCTTGTAGACCTTCAGGTCCGAGGCGGTCAGCTCCTCGAGCGCCACCACGTCAGCGTCGGCAGCGAGCAACTCCTGCGCGGTCTGTTTCGGGGCCGGGTTGGCAGCATCCACGTTGTGGCTGAGCACGCGCACGTCGTACGCGCCGCCGGCCGCCGTCTCTCCCGGTAGCAACAGGTGTCCGAACATCAGGCCCCAGAGCAGCGTCGGCAGCAACAGCGCGACACCGGCGATCGCGGAGCGGCGGACGAGCGCGGCGACGCCGAGGACCGGGACAGCGACGCCGACCCAGGGCAGGAAAGTGTCGACCAGGCTGCCGAGGTTGCCGATCGAGTTCGGCACGCTGCGGTGGAACATCAGCACCGCTGCCGCGAGTACCGCCAGCATCGCGATCACCCAGCCGCGCCGCCACATGCCACCGGCCTTCTTCCGCCGGCGCGCTGCGGTGCGCGTCGGCGGTCGCGAACGGGTGGCGACTGCGGTCTGGCGGTCGGACATGCAGCGATTGTTGCGGACAGCCGGGCCGGACCAAAGTCCATGCGCGCTCAGGAACGGCGATTTCATCCGTACGGACGATCCCCTGCCCTCTTCAATGATGAGGAATCCGCGAGAAGTCTGGTGCCTTCGGGTGACGTCACCCACAATGCCGGTATGCCGTCCACGCAGCTGACCGAGCCGTTCGTCGTCAAGCGTCACGGCCTGGGTACGACGAAGACCGCGCTCGCACTCGGCACCGCGGTGTTCGCTGTGATGGTGCTGCTGACCCTCGGGATCGTCGTGGTGCAGGCGATCCGCGGCGCCTCGATCCGCGAGCCGCTCGAGACCGTCTGGCTGGGCTGGGGCGGTACTCCGCTGATCTTCGCCGTCGGGCTGCCGATCCTGCTGCTGGCCGGCGCGATCACCGCCCTGGAGGAACGGCGCGAGGACGACGCCGACGACGTACTGCTGACCGTCGACGACACCGGCATCTACCTCGGCGGCGAGCAGTCGCGGACGATCCCGTGGGGCGACATCCGCGGGGTCTGCCGCCTGGAACGCCAGGAGGCCGAGGAGGTCTGGGAGCCGCGGCTGGTCGTGATGCTCATCGACGAGGACGCCCTCCCCCGCAGTACGAAGGCGTGGGGGCCGTCTTGTCCCTGGCCCGGCACCGACGAGATCCTCGGTCGCACACTTCCGTACGACGAACTCGCCACCGCCGTCGCCCGCCGCGCACCCCACGTCCCAGTCACCGACCGCGGCCGCGTCGAGGACTGATCGCGGGTTAGCGTCGGGCCATGATCAACAGTCCTGAAGAGCAGGCTCGGTACGAGCGTGGCGCCGAGGTGCTGGCCGGCATCGACGGTGGTGGCGCGCCGGCGGTGATGGACAACCTGGCCGACATCGCGCCCGCGCTCGCGCACCACATCGTCGCGTTCGGCTTCGGTGACCTCTACTCCCGGCCCGCGCTCGAACCCCGGCAGCGCCAGCTCGTGACGCTCGGAATCCTGGCCGCGCTCGGCGGCTGCGAACCTGAGCTCCAGGTCCACGTGAAGACCTCGCTCAACGTCGGCCTCACCCCGCAAGAGATCGTCGAGGTCTTCATCCACACGGCCGGATACGCCGGCTTTCCCCGGGCGATCAACGCGGTCGCCGTCGCCAAGAAGGTCTTCGCCGAGCGGGACCTGCTGCCTCTGGAGGACGTCTGACCTCATGGGATCTCTCATCTATTCCGCGATCAGCTCGCTCGACGGGTACGTCGAGGACGCCGACGGCAACTTCGAGTGGGCTGCTCCGGACGCGGAGGTGCACGCGTTCGTCAACGAGCTGGAGCGCCCGATCGGTACGTACCTGTACGGGCGCGGCATGTACGCCACGATGTCGTACTGGGAGACGGCCGTCGACCATTCGCCGGTCAGCCAGGCGTACGCGGACATCTGGCGCGCCGCGGACAAGATCGTCTACTCGCGCACACTGACCTCGGTGGAGACCGCGCGGACCCGTCTGGAACACGAATTCACCCCGGCGGCGGTCGCGGACCTCAAGCAGTCCACCGCCACCGACCTCTCGATCGGCGGCGCGGACCTCGGCGGCCAGGCGCTCAAGGCCGGCCTGGTCGACGAAGTCCACCTACTTCTGGCGCCGATTGTGGTGGGCGGTGGCAAGCGCTCGCTACCCGACGGGCTGACCACTCGGCTGACGCTACTGGACCAGCACACGTTCGCGAGCGGCTTCATCCACCTGCATTACACGGTCGGGAACTGATCAGCCGTTCGTACCGAGCAGCTTCTCCAGGTCGTCGAGCGTGGCCATCGCGCCGAGCGGGCCGAGGCCGAGGAACCAGACCTCGTCGTTGACCCGCGCGACGTGGCCGTCCTTGACCGCCGCCAGCGACTTCCACAGGTTGCCGTTGACAACCTTGTTCTCGTCGGTGGTGTCGGGCTTGCCGTAGCTGGAGTAGAAGATCCAGTCGCCGGCCGCCTTGCCGATGTTCTCCTCCGAGACCACGACGGCGAGATCCTGGACGTCCTGGATCTTCGGCCGCGGCAGCCCGATGTCCTTCAGGATCACGCCGATGAACGAGAGGTTCCCGTACAGCCGGATCTCCCCCGGGCGGAACCGGACCAGCGAGATCGTCGGCGTCCCCTGCACCTTCGACTTCACCTCGTCGGCGCGCTTCTGGTAGTCGTTCAGCAGCGCGGTCGCCTTGTTCTCCTCGCCGACCGCGTCCGCGACGAGCAGGAAGTTCTCCTTCCACGGGAACCCGGGCCGGATGCTGAACACCGTCGGCGCGATCGCCGACAGCTTGTCGTACAGGTCGTTGGCGCGCAGCTTGCTGCCGAGGATCAGGTCCGGCTTGAGCGCCGCGATCGCCTCCAGGTTCAGCTCGCTGATCCCGCCGACCGTCTTGATGCCCTGCGCCTTGTCCTTCAGGTACGACGGTACGCCGCTCTGCCCCGCCGTCGTCGCCATCCCGACCGGCGTGATGCCGAGCGCCAGGACGTCGTCGAGCTCGCCGCTGTCCAGCACCACGATCCGGGTCGGCTTCGCCTTGATCTCGGTCGATCCGAGCGCCT
>DASSDE010001127.1:0-2236 GCA_035697365.1 Kribbella sp.
GACGCCGGGTACGTACGGAACATCGGACTGTCCGAGGTCGGCGCGGAGACGATCCGCCGGGCGCACGCCGTACACCCGATCTCCGACCTGCAGATCGAATACTCGCTGATCGCGCGGGCAGTCGAGCCGGAGGTGCTGCCGGCGCTGCGCGAGCTGGGCATCGGGATGACCGCGTACGGTGTCCTCGGCCGCGGACTGATCTCCGGCCACTGGACCGCGGGCCACAGTGCGGGACCCGGCGACCACCGGGGCGCCAGCCCGCGCTTCAGCAGCGAACACGTCGACCACAACCTCGCCCTGGTCGAGGCGCTCCGCACCGTCGCCGAGGCGAAGGGCTGCACCGTCGCCCAGCTGGTGATCGCGTGGGTGGTTGCCCAGGGCGACGACATCGTCCCGCTGGTGGGTGCCCGATCGCGTCAGCGTCTGACCGAGGCGCTTCCCGCCCTGGACGTCCACCTCTCCGCCGACGACCTCGCGGCCATCGAGCGCGCAGTTCCGCGCGGAGCCGCTCGTGGCGACCGCTACCCGGCCGTCCACATGTCGACCCTTGGCGTCGGCAACTAACTGTTGTCAGGGATGAAGCTGGGCCAGTGAGCCCACTTCGAGGGCGACCCAGATCGAGTTGCCGGAGCCGACAGTCAGGCCGTGCGGCTCGGAATCCTTGCCCAATGGGTGCTGATCGGTGAGGTTGCCGTCGGCATCCAGTCGTGCCACGGCGCCGGCTCCCCACAGAGTGACCCAGCAGGCTCCGTCCGCGGTTGCGGCAACGGCATGCGGCTTCGAGTCAGGCGGCACGGCGAACTCGTCGATCTTGCCCTCGGTGGTGATCCGTCCCACCTGGTTCGCCAGCAGTTCGGCGAACCAGACACCGTCAGATCCCGCGCTGATTCCCACTGGCCCGGCGGCGTCGGTCGGTAGGGGATAGGTGGTGACGGCCCCGTCCACAGTCATCCGGCCGATCGCGTTCGCCTGGTTGAGGGTGAACCACAGTTCGCCACCGTAGGAGGTAATCATGGCCGGGAACGCGCCCGTCGTTCCGATCGGGTACGTCGACACGGTGCCGTCCACGGTGATTCGGCCGATCGCGTCGGTGCTCATCAGCGTGCACCACAAGGCCTTGTCGGGTCCGACGCACAGTCCGTACGGCGCTCCGGCGATCTCGACCACCGACATCGCGCCGTCGTACGCAATCCGGCCGACCCGGTCGTCGCCGTTGCGGGTGAACCACACGGCGTCGTCCGGGCCGTCGACGATCACGCTCGGGCGGGACTGTGGCGCATCGAGGTCGAAGACCCGTCCGGACGCGGTCGCGACCAGGCCGGTGTGGACCAGCGTCGTCCACACCTCACCAGCTGCTTCGACCACCCCGTACGGCGCACCATCGATGCTGAACTCGTTGAGAATCATTGGCTCCCACTAATGCGACGGAAGTTGCGTTAAGATGATGCCATGATCGAGGAGCCGCACGCAAGCAGGCCGGGTGGGCGGACCGCGCGCGTGCGCGCCGACGTCCTCGCCGCGCTGGAGGCCGAGCTCGCCGAGCATGGGTACGACGCGCTCACGATCGACGCTGTCGCCGCGCGCGCCGGCGTGCACCGGACGACGCTCTACCGGCGCTGGAAGACGGTGCCGGGCCTGCTCGTCGACCTGCTCCGCGCCGGGGCCGACGACGCGTGGGAGCCGGCCGACACCGGCTCGCTGGAGGGCGATCTGATCGCGGTCAACCGCGAGGTGCACGCGGCGCTGACCGCGCGGCCGTCCGTCACCCAAGCGGTGATCGCCGCCTCGTTCCGTACGCCCGAAGCAGCCGACGCACTGACCCGCTTCTGGGAAGATCGCTACCAGCGGACCGCGCTCGTTGTCCGGCGAGCCGTCGCGCGCGGCGAGGCTCCGGCCGACGTCGACGCGCACCAACTCCTGCTCACCGCGACCGCTCCGATCTATCACCAGCTGGTCCTGCTCCGGCAGCCGATGTCGCGCGCCGGGGCCGATCACCACGCGCGGATTGCCGCGGCATCCGTCCGCTAATTGCTTTGCGATGCCGATCCGCCCCGCCCTACGGTGGCAGCCCCGACGATGGGAGATCCGATGAGCTCGACCTTGTACGCACTGTCGCTCGACGCCAAGGATCCCGCGCGAATGGCGGCGTTCTGGGCCGGCCTCCTCGGGTGGGAGCAGGCCGACGGGAACGAACTCCTGCCGGATGCGAAGACACCGTTCCGGCTGCGGTTCCTGC
>DASSDE010001128.1:0-2898 GCA_035697365.1 Kribbella sp.
CCGGTCCTCGTCCGGCCAGCCCCAGAACAGCTCGAGCGAGTCGCGACTCCAATCCTTCAACGCTGGTACGTCAACGTCCGCCAGCCCGAGCAGGTGCAGCAGCACGAGAGCAGGCGGCTCCGCGGCGATCGCCCGTACCAGATCAACCTGCTCGCCGTTCGCCAGCGCCGTACTGGCCGCCGCGACCCGCTCCACGTTGAGCTCCCGCGCCAGAGGCTCGATGGCGGCTACCCGCGCCGGGCTGAAGAACCGCGCGACGGCAGCCCGGATCGGGCGGTGCGACGGTCCCCCGTTGTTCGCCAGCGTCGGCGGCAGCGCGAACCCGACCGCCGACAGCACCCGCAGCGCCTTTACGGACAGCGGCGTGTGCGCCAGTACGGCGTTGTCCGGGCGAAACGTCTGCGGGTCGAGCAGCACCTCGCGCGCCAGCGCCGGATCGTCCACCCGCCAATACCCGAGCGCGTCGTCGTACCGCGCCGGGCAACCGCTCACTCGAACCATCCCGGTACGGCTGCCCGGAACTCCTCCCGGGACCAGCCACCGACGCCGGCCGGGATCCGCGCGATCACCGGCACCCCAGTGGTCGCCGGGAGATCCTCCAGATTGCAGCGTTCGGCAAGATCCGGCTCGGCCGGCCAGGACCCGATCACGAGCCCCTCGACCGGCAATCCGCGGGACCGCAACGCCTCGACCGTGAGCCCGGCATGGTTCAGCGTGCCCAGGCCGGCGCGAGCCACCACCACGAACCGGAACGGCGACGTCAGATGCTCCGCGAGATCCGCGAGGCTGTTGCCCTCGGCATCGAGCCCGACAAGCAGCCCGCCGGCGCCCTCGACGAGCACGGTCTCGTACGTGCGAGCCAGGTCGTCGATCGAGGCGGCACACTCCTCGACCGACGGCAGCGCGATCCCCGCGCGCCGCGCCGCAGTGGTCGGCGCGAGCGGCTCGGGCAGCCGGACGCCTTCGTGCAGTACGGTCACGCCACTGAGCCGGCCCACCTCCGCGAGGTCCCCCGGTTCGCCCGGCAGCACACCGGTCTGCGCCGGCTTGACCACCGCAACCGACTCCCCCGCAAGCACCGCCAGGGCGGACGTAACGACCGTCTTCCCGACATCGGTGTCGGTACCGGTCACAACAATGATCACGAAGCCTGCCCGATCGCGTCGGTGATCACGGCGCAAGCGCGATCGACGTCTGTGACGGACAACCCGGCGTGGGCCGTGAGCCGTAGCCGGGAGATCCCGTCCGGGACGGACGGTGGCCGGAAGCTTCCGACGCGTACGCCGTTGCGCAGGCACAGCTCAGCAACCTGTACGGTCTCGCGCGGGCCTGCCATCGGAACCGACACCACCGCGCCACGCGACCGCGGCACCTCACAGGCGTCCGCCAACCGCGCCGCCGCTGCGTGGATCGCCGCCGGGCGATCGGGCTCGGCCTGCAGAACGCCCAGTGCGGCAAGGGCCGCGGCGCAGGCGGCCGGGTTCAGGCCGGTGTCGTAGATGAAGGGACGGGAGCGGTTGATCAGGTGGTTGCGAAGGACTTCGGGGCCCAGGACGACGCCGCCTTGCGAGGCCAGTGACTTGGACAGGGTCATGGTGACGATGACATGGTCGAGGCCGGCGAGGCCCAGTGCATGAACCGAACCGTGACCGTTGCCTCTGACACCTAGTCCGTGGGCTTCGTCCACGAGGAGTACGGCGTTGTAGGCAGCTGCGGTGGCGGCGAGCGCGGTGAGCGGAGCCTCGTCGCTGAGGACGGAGAAGACGGACTCGGTCATCACCAGGGCGTGCGGTTCGTTGCGTTCAGCAAGGAGTTTTTCGACGGCGTCGACATCGTTGTGCGGGACGATCTCGACGCGGGAGCGGGACAGCCGGCACGCGTCCACGAGCGAGGCGTGGATGTGTTCGTCGGAGATCAGCAATGTCCCCGGTCCACCGAGGGCGGTGACGATGCCGAGGTTGGCCAGGTACCCGGACGAGAACACCAGCGCGGACTCCTGGCCCGCATAGGCAGCCAGCGTGGACTCGAGCTTCTCGTGCAAGGCCGTCGTACCGGTAACAAGGCGCGACGCGGTTGAACCCGTGCCCCACACGCGGACAGCATCGGCGGCGGCCTCGATGACTCTGTGGTCTCGCGAGAGGCCTAGATAGTCGTTGCCGGCAAGGTCGATCAGGTCGTCGTCCGCCGCCCGTGCACGCAGCCGCCGGGTCAGACCTCGCGCCTCCAATGCGGCCGCCTTCGGGCCGAGCCAGTCCTCGAGCATCAGCCGGCCTCCTCGATAGCGCCTGTGATTGCTGCCGCGATCGTGGCGATCTCGTCGTCGGTGCAGATGTACGGCGGCATGGTGTAGACGAGGTCGCGGAACGGACGGACCCACACCCCGCACCGCAGCGCCGCGTCCGTCATCGTTGGCAGGTCCACCGGTCCGGCCAGTTGTACGACGCCGACCGCGCCGATCACCCGGACGTCCTTCACGGCCGGCAACTCCCGCGCCGGCGCCAACCCCGCGGACAGACCGGCCGAGATCTGCGCGACCCGTCCGGCCCAGTCCTGCGACAACAGAAGGTCCAGCGAGGCCAGAGCAACCGCACACGCGAGCGGGTTCGCCATGAACGTCGGCCCGTGCATCAGCGCACCACCCGGCCCGTCCGAGACAGCTCGCGCAACCTCTGTCGTACAGAGCATGGCCGCGAGCGTCAGATAGCCGCCGGTCAACGCCTTGCCGACGCAGAGGATGTCCGGCTCGACCCCCGCGTGCTCGGACGCGAAGAGCGTGCCCGTACGGCCGAACCCGGTCGCGATCTCGTCGAAGATCAGCAGGAAACCGTGCCGGTCGGCGAGCTCCCGCAGTACCCGAAGGCATGCCGGGCTGTACGGATACATGCCGCCGGCGCCCTG
>DASSDE010001129.1:0-7080 GCA_035697365.1 Kribbella sp.
TCCGGGGAGGTCGCGCCATTGCGATGGCGAGAGCCCGGCCGGCTGGGCGAGCTTCAACGCCGCGGTCGGGGTCGCTTGGTCGGTGTCGCTGGTCGCGGCGTCGGGTGGTGTCGATCGTTCCAGAAACCGGAGCAGTTCGACGGGGAAGGGCAGTACCAAGGTGGAGTTCTTTTCTGCGGCGACCTCGACGACGGTTTGGAGCAGGCGCAGTTGCAGGGCTGCGGGATGCTCGGTCATCACTTCGGCGGCCTGACCCAGCTTCTCCGAGGCTTGCAGTTCACCGTCCGCGGTGATGATGCGGGCGCGTCGTTCCCGTTCGGCTTCGGCCTGGCGCGACATGGATCGCTTCATCGTCTCGGGCAGTGCGACGTCCTTGATCTCGACGCGTTCGATGTGCACGCCCCAGTCGAGTGCCGGGTTGTCGATCATCAGTTCCATGCCCTGGTTGAGGCGTTCGCGGTTGGACAGCAGGTCGTCGAGGTCGCTCTTGCCGATGATCGAGCGCAGGGACGTCTGGGCGACCTGGCCGATCGCCGAGATGTAGTCCTCGACGTCGACGGCTGCGCGGACCGGGTCGATCACGTTGAAGTACACGACGGCGTCGACGCGGACCGTGACGTTGTCGCGGGTGATGCCGTCCTGGGCGGGGACCGGCATGGTGATGATCTGCATGTTGACCTTCTGCAGCCGGTCGGCGATCGGCACCAGCAACGCAAGACCGGGCGGCCGGACCGCCGGGCGTACCCGGCCGAACCGGAACACAACGCCTCGCTCGAACTGCTTGACCACGCGGACGCAGGCCACGGCCCCGAGCAGGCCGGCCGCAATCACGACCAGGAGTACATAAAAGATGATCATTTCGTCTCCTTCAGACGTCAGGAGCTGTGCCGTGCTGGGGCGTACTTGGTCGCGAGGCGGGCCAGTGCGAGAGCCGCGATGAGGAGGCCGAAGTCGCGGAGGGCCACGTCGTAGAAGCCTGAGAGGGTGAGCAGGTTGATGATGATGCCGGCGAGCCAGGCCGTAACCAGGAGTGCCCCGTAGCGCGGCACGACGGCGACGGCAATGCCGGCGGCGATCTCGATGATGCCGATGACGTACATGGCGTCCTGGCCGGAGCCGGGGACGATGTCGTTGATCCAGGGGGCGAGGTAGTTCGGCCAGTCGGTGAGCAGATTGGCGAACTTGTCGAGGCCGAACGCGATCGGTGCGATCGTGAACACGGTGCGCAGGACCAGGAAGGCCTGGTACGCCGGGTCCGACAGCGACTCCCGGCCGGTGTCGCGGGCTGTGTGCCCTTCGGTTGTCATGATGTGCTCCTTTCAGAGTGTTGATGTCTTTGCCTGCCGGCGAGCCGTGGGGCCTCTTGGTCCAGGTCGCCGCATTCGGCAAGCTGCTGCAGTGTCCGTACGACGATTGCCTCGGCGTCGATGCCGAAGTGGCGGCGTAGTGCGTCGCGGGTGTCGGAGTGGCCGAATCCGTCGGTGCCCAGCGACCTCCAGGGCCTGCGGACGAAGGGCGCGATCTGGTCAGGTACCGCGCGCATCCAGTCCGAGACCGCAAGGACCGGCCCTACCGTTTCGTCGATTCGCCTTGTGACATAGGGAATCCGAGGGGGCTGGTCAGGATGCGACTGGTTCCACTGATCGGCCGCGAGCGCGTCACGACGTAGCTGGGTCCAGGACGTCACGGACCACACGTCGGCGTGGACTCCCCACTCCGTGTACAGGAGGCGTTGCGCTTCCATTGCCCCGGGCATCGCGATGCCGGAGGCAAGGATCTGCGCCTTCGGGCCGTCGCCGTCGGGGGCGGGGGAGTAGCGGTGCATCCCGGCGAGGATCCCGTCGGTGTCGACGTCGGCGGGCTCGGCCGGCTGGTCGATCGGTTCGTTGTAGAGCGTGAGGTAGTAGAACACGTTCTGGTCTTCGCCGGCCCGTGGCTCTCCGTACATGCGCCGGAGCGCGTCGGCGGTGATGTGGCCGAGCTCGAATGCATAGGCTGCGTCGTAGGCGATGCACGCGGGGTTGGTCGATGCCAGCAGCAACGACTGGCCGTCCTGGTGCTGCAGGCCTTCACCGTTGAGGGTGGTACGTCCGGCGGTGGCACCGAGCAGGAAGCCGCGGGTCATCTGGTCGGCCGCGGCCCAGAGTTGGTCGCCGGTGCGCTGGAACCCGAACATCGAGTAGAAGATGTACAGCGGGATCATCGGCTCGCCGTGAGTGGCGTACGAGGTGCCGGCCGCGGTCCAGGAGGCGGCTGAGCCGGCCTCGGTGATGCCCTCGTGCAGCAGGACGCCGTGGACGTCCTCGGTGTAGCTGAGCATCTGGTCCCGGTCCACCGACAGGTACGTCTGCCCGTGCGGTGAGTAGATCTTCTTGGACGGGAACAGCGAATCCAGCCCGAACGTACGGGCCTCGTCGGGGATGATCGGCACGAAGCGGTGACCTGTGTCCGGGTCCTTCATCAGCTCCTTGAGTAGCCGGACGAAGGCCATCGTGGTGGCGACCTGCTGACGGCCCGAGCCGCGGCGTGCCACCTCGTAGGCGGACTCGCCGGGAAGCGCGAGCGGTGCGCTGTGGACCGCGCGGGCAGGCAGGTAGCCACCGAGGGCGCGGCGCCGCTCGTGCAGGTACTCCAGCTCAGGTGCGGCCTTCGGCGGCCGATAGTACGGCGGCGTGACCGCGTCGAGGTCCTTGTCGGGGATCTCCAGGAACAGCCTGTCGCGAAAGCCCTTCAGGTCCTCGAGGGTCAGCTTCTTCATCTGGTGGGTGGAGTTGCGGCCTTCGAAATGCGACCCGAGCGTCCAGCCCTTGATCGTCTTGGCCAGGATCACTGTCGGCTGTCCGATGTGCGTGGTCGCCTCACGGTAGGCGGCGTACAGCTTGCGGTAATCGTGGCCGCCGCGTTTGAGGTTCCAGATGTCGTTGTCCGACAGGTGTTCGACCATCGTGGCCGTCCGGGGATCACGGCCGAAGAAGTGCTCGCGGACGAACGCGCCGGACTCGGCCTTGTAGGTCTGGAAGTCCCCGTCGGGGGTGGTGTTCATCAGGTTGAGCAGTGCGCCGTCGGTGTCGGCGGCGAGCAGCGGGTCCCATTCGCGGCCCCAGATCACCTTGATGACGTTCCAGCCGGCGCCGCGGAAGTACGACTCCAGTTCCTGGATGATCTTGCCGTTCCCGCGAACCGGGCCGTCGAGGCGCTGCAGGTTGCAGTTGATCACGAAGGTGAGGTTGTCCAGCTCCTCGCGGGCAGCGACTCCGATCGCACCGAGGGCTTCGGGTTCGTCCATCTCGCCGTCGCCCAGGAACGCCCAGACCCGTTGGCCGCTGGTGTCCTTGAGTCCGCGATGCTGCAGGTAGCGGTTGAACCGGGCCTGATAGATGGCGTTGATCGGCCCGAGTCCCATCGACACGGTCGGGAACTCCCAGAAGTCCGGCATCAACCGCGGATGCGGGTACGACGGCAGTCCGCCGCCGAGGCCGGCGTGCGAGAACTCCTGGCGGAACCCGTCGAGCTGATCGCTGCTCAGCCGGCCCTCCAGGAACGCCCGCGCGTAGATGCCCGGCGAGGCATGGCCCTGGAAGTAGATCTGGTCGGCCCCGCCCGGCGCGTCGTGGCCGTGGAAGAAGTGGTTGAAGCCGACCTCGTACAGGGCGGCCGCGGAGGCGTACGTAGAGATGTGTCCACCCACCCCGACTCCCGGTCGCTGCGCCCGGTGCACCATGACCGCGGCGTTCCAGCGGTTGTACGCCCGGATCCGTCGCTCGATGTGCTCGTCGCCCGGGAACTCGGGCTCGGCCTCGGGGGCGATCGTGTTGAGGTAGTCGGTGCTGAGCAGGTTCGCCACCCCGACGCGCCGGTCCCTGGCCCGCTGCAGGATGCTGAGCATCAAGTACCGGGCCCGGTTCTGCCCGGCATGGTCCACGACCTGGTCCAGCGACTCCAGCCACTCCTGTGTCTCCGAGGGATCCAGGTCGAGCAGCTGACTGTGCAGCCCCAGGCTTTCCGGCAGGCCCTGCGGCGTCGGTGTCATGCCTGCTCCTCCAGATCCGCGAACTGGTGCGCAGGTGAGCGTTTGCCAGCCTTCGTCCGGTACGGGTGAACGACGGCAACCGGGCACGGAGCATGGTGCAGTACGGCCTGGCTGACCGATCCCAGCAGCATCCCGGCGAAGCCAGCACGGCCGCGCGATCCGACCACGATCAGCTCCGCGCCGTCGGCTTCGTCGATCAGCGCCTGGGCGGGGTGACAGTGCACCAGCTTCGTTTCCACGTCGATGCCCGGGACCAGGACTCGTTCGCTCTCCATCGCTGCGGCGAACAACTGCTGGTCGACCTGCTCGACGATGTCCGCGGGGACGTACCGGGATGGATGCTGACGGGTCGGCATCGCGGCGTGCACGGCGGTAATCCCGACCCGGCGGCGTTCGGCTTCCTGGAACGCGAACCGGATCGCTGCCGCCGAGACGTCCGACCCGTCCACGCCGACCACGACCCGGCCGACCGGGCCGACGGGGAACGCGGTGCCGTCTCGGTGTGGATGGACCACGATCACCGGGCACGTGGCATGCGCGGCCACCGTGCCACTGACCGAGCCGAGCAGCAGCCCCCGGAAGCCGCCGAGACCTCGGCTGCCGACGACGACCAGTTGGGCGGCGTGTGCCTGGCTGAGCAGGGTCGGCGCGGCGGCGCCGGTGAACAGTTCGGCGGTCACCCTGATGTCGGACGCCGCCGCGCGTGCCTGGTTCGCCGCCTCTCCGAGGATCCAGCCGGCCGTTGCTCGCCTGCTGTCGTTCATCGGCTCGGTCAGGTCGATGCCGAACGGATCCGCGATGATCGGCCAGCTGAAGGTGTGAACGATGTGCAGCGGGCAGTGCCGGTACGAGGCCTCTGTGGCTGCCCAGGCGAGTGCTGCCTGCGCGGAGGCCGAGCCGTCGACGCCGACCAGGACCGGCCGTCGGCCGCGGTTGTCCACTGCAGTTGTCAAGGTCATGTGGTCGCTCCAGTTCTCGTCGCCCCGTGATGTCGACTGTGCCGCTCCGGCGCCGCGGCGGGTACGGCGACGATCGGCGAACCTGTGATCGGGCTTATGGCCGACGTCCGGCAACGGTGCTCTACTGGGGCATGGCCCAGAACCTGCTTCCGTACCGCAGAACGGGAGTGACATGAGCGAGTCCGGCGGGCTGCGCTGGCCGGGCTCCGGCGACGCGAACAGCGCGGACGAAGCCTGGCTGACCGCGATCGCCCAAGCGGCGGCCGGCGACTCCCAGGCGCCGCTGGAGTTGCTGGTCGAGTACCTGAGCCTGCTCGCGGACGCGGCCATCTCCGGCAGACGGCCGCGTGACCACGAACTGGCGATCGTGCGGGAACTCGGCCGTCGCGCCGCCGAACAAGGCATCCCGGCCGGACGGGTCGTCGACCTCTACCTGTCCGCGGCCTGGCGCATGTGGCGCGACCTCCCGGACGTCGTGCCGTACCGCGACCGCGACACCGTCCGGGCGTCGGCGCAGGCCGTACTGCACGTCGTCGGTGAAGCAATCGCGGTCCTGGTCGACAGCTACCAGGCCGCCACCCAGCAGCTGATCCGGCAGGAAGAAGCGCTGCGCCGCGAGCTGGTCGACGACCTGCTGCGGGGCGATCCCGACGTCGCCCGGATCGTCGAGCGTGCCGAACCGTTCGGGCTCGACCTCGGCCGGCAGCACCAGATCGTCCTGGCCCGCCCCGCCGACGACCTCCCCGACGGCGACCCGAGCGTGAACCTGCTCGAGCTCTTCATTCTCGACCGTTTCGGCGACCGTGAAGTACTGGTGGCGACCAAAGAAGGACTGCTGGTGGTACTGATTCCGGCGACCGCTCCCAGTACCGCGCCCCGCACCTTGACCCACGACGTCGGGACTCTGATCCACGACGCGTTGATCCGGCAGCGATCAGGCCGCGAATGGCGCGTCTCGACGGGACGCCCGTACCCCGGCGCCTACGGCATCGCCCGCTCCTACGAGGAGGCACGCGAAGCGCTGTTGCTGGCCGAGCGGCTGCAGTTCGAGCTGCCCGTGATCGATGCCCGCGACATGCTCGTCTACCGGGTTCTGATCCGCGATCAGGCGGCCATTGTCGATCTCGTCCAGGCCGTACTGGGACCGCTGACCCAGGCCCGCGGCGGCGCGGAGCCGTTGCTGAAGACCCTCGAGGCGTACTTTGCGACCGGAGAGGTCGCCACCGAGACGGCTCGGCGCCTGAACATGTCGGTCCGCACCGTCACCTACCGGCTGGACAAGGTCAGGGCCCTGACCGGGCACGACCCAGGCGATCCGGCGCAGCGGTTCACGCTGCACATCGCAGTCCTCGGAGCACGCCTCCTCGAATGGCCCGCCCGGGACCTTCCCTCGGACGCAAAGACCCACGCCTGAAGCGACGCGGAGCAGCCGGGCCGTTCGCTGTTCGAGGAGCCTGGGCGGCGGGTCAGGTTCCGGTGCCGGTGCGCAGCGCGGTCTTGGCCTTTGTTGCCGCGATGGTGGTGGCGCCATCAATGTCTTCCGGGGCGCCGGCGACGACGGTGACGGCGAGTACGACGTCGTCGATGCCGGTGGTGACCATGGTGACTTCGAGGCCGTCGAGCGGTCCGCCGGTGGCGCTGAAGCGTACGGCGACAGGGTTTGTTCCTGCCTTGGGTGCCGAGACCTGGCTGACGCTGATCGGTGAGCGGCCCTCGCCGGGGATGCTCAGGGACATTGTCCGGCAGCTCGCGACGGCCTTCTGGAAGGACCGTTGCAGTGCAGCTACCGCGGTGGTCGAGCCCATCCAGTCGAGGCTTTCATCGATGAACGGTCCTTGCGCGCCGGCGGAGTACGACCGGGCAGCGGACGACTTGGAACCGGGCGGGTTGTCAGCGTTCGTGAGCGCGACGAGGCGGGCGCAGCGTGAGTCCTTCGACGAGACGGTCACGGCGGGCCCGTCGTCGCCGGTGTCTTTGTCGATCGAGAACCCCGCCGGCAGGTCGGTCAGCACCAGGAGGGCCTTGGTGAGCTCGGCCGCGGTCCGTACCGGCTTGCTCGCCGGCGTCGACGGCGCGGCTGTGGGGGTTGCG
>DASSDE010001130.1:0-14623 GCA_035697365.1 Kribbella sp.
CCGAGAGCGCGCCGATCAGTTCATCGAGATCCATACGACCCAGACTAGACATTTGTATGACGGAAGTGCTGGCAAGCTCTGCCATCCGGACGAGGTCGGATGGCAGACCGATTCCTTACCGTGCACTCACATCCCTCCACGAAGGAGCCGTCCGTGCTCGGTACCGCGCTGCTCGCCGCCTCCCGCAACCGCCGCGTCAGGTCGGCCGTCACGCACTCCCCGGTCACCCGCCGCGTCGTCCGGCGTTTCATCGCCGGTGACGACGTGACGGCAGCCGTCGACACCACCCGGCAACTCACGTCCGGTGGCTTCGCCGTCACCCTCGACCACCTCGGCGAGGACACCTTCGACCGAGCCCAGGCCGAGGCGGCCCGCGACGCGTATCTCACTTTGATTAAGCGACTCGCGGACCAGGGACTCGCGAACGGCTCCGAGGCATCACTCAAGCTCTCCGCGATGGGGCAGGCGCTGCCCGGCGACGGCGAGAGCCTGGCCGCCGCGAACGCCCACGCGATCTGCGCGGCCGCTTCCGACGCCGGCATGACGGTCACCCTGGACATGGAGGACCACACGACCGTCGACTCCACCCTTGGCATCCTGGCCGAACTCCGCAAGGACCAGCCGTCGGTCGGCGTCGCGCTGCAGGCGATGCTGTACCGCACGGAAGCAGACTGCCGCGACCTGGCCACCACCGGGTCACGCGTCCGGCTGGTCAAGGGCGCGTACGCCGAGCCGAAGTCGGTCGCGCACCCGGCGAAGAGCGACGTCGACCTCGCCTACGTACGCTGCCTGGGCATCCTGATGGCTGGACTCGGCTACCCCATGGTCGCGAGCCACGACCCGCGGATGATCGCGATCGCGCAGCGCCTGGCCGAGAAGCACGCGAAGGGCGCGGACGACTTCGAGTTCCAGATGCTCTACGGCATCCGGCCCAGTATTCAGGAACAGTTGCGCGCGCAAGGGTCGCGGATGCGGATCTACGTCCCGTACGGCGACGACTGGTACGGCTACTTCATGCGCCGCCTCGCCGAACGCCCCGCCAACGTCACCTTCCTCCTCCGCTCCCTCATCATCAACTGACCCACTCACCCGCAGCCAGGGCAGCCAGGTCCGGCCGACCCAGCAGATTCCCAGCAGATTCCCAGCACCGTAGCGGTGCTGGGAATCTGCTGGACGGCGATCAGTCTTTGAACGCGTCCTTCGCCTTCTCGCCGGCTTGTTTCAGGTCGGCCTTCGTCTTCTCGGCCTGTCCCTCCGCCTGCAGATCGCGATTGTCGGTCGCGTCGCCGGTCTTCTCCTTGGCCTTGGCCTTGGCCGCCTCGGCGGCGTTCTTCATCTTGTCTCCGACGCCCATCAGGATCTCCTCTCTCAAACTGCGATACCTTCCGGTGCCCGTCCGCGACCTGACCAACCGGTGCGCGGTGGCACGCGAGCGCCGTACTGGCGATCCGGTCCGCAATCTCGAGGTCAGACGGATCAGAGTTCGCCTTCGCTCTCGACCTTCTTCTTGAGTTCGTCCTTGCTCAGGCCCGAGGTGCCGGAGATGTCCGCGTTGTCAGCCTGCTGAGCCAGCTGGTCACGCGTCATGTCACCCGGCTGCTCCCCCAGGTGCTGCTTACGGCTCGCGGCAAACGCATCCCCCAGTTGGGCGCGCCGTTCGTCGGACAGGTTCGACCGCATGCCTGGAAGCACCTTCGTCTCTTCCTCCTCGACGTGATGACTCACCGCGTCGACAAGGTTCTGCAGGGCCTTCTCGAACGCGGGCGACGTCGGGTCGGTCTCAGCGAGCTTCGCCAGGAGCTGGTCAGCCTCGATGTGCTCCTGCTGACTGTGCGAGACCTCCTCCTTCTCCCCGGCTTCCTGAGCCGCGACCGGATAGACCTCCGCCTCCTCGGCCCGACTGTGAGCAGTCAGCAGAGTAGTCAGGACCGGCAACAGGTTCGGCCGCTTCTCCGGGCTGTCCTTCAACTCGTCGAACAACCGTTCAACCTCGCGGTGATCCTGCATGATCAGGTCAACGACATCCGCAGCCATCTCGTGTCCTCCCGCATCGAAATCGAATTCCGTGATCCGCCGGTACCCGCAACCATGCGACGGCGCGCCTGGGTTTCGTGCACCAGCCCCGGGGTACCGATTTATCGGCTTTTCCAGGGATTGGATTGTCCGATGTCGATCTTGGAGCGGTTCAAGCGGTGGCGCCTGAGCCACCAGCTCAACGAGGCCGACGCGCCGGCCGACAGCACGACCACGGAGGAGACACCTGAAGGAATGAGGCGGCAGCCATGAGCACGGTTCCCACACCGCAAGGGCCGATTCCTCCGCTCGGAGACCCGGATCGCGTCGCTCCCGGTCCCCCGGACGACGATCCGGACACCGTGACTCCCGACCCGGAACCCGATCCCGACGAAGACCCGGACGAGCAACTCCCCCGCGACACCACGCCCCGCCGGTAAGGTCCCGCAGACCAGGAACGTCAGTGCAGGGTGGCGATCCACATTTACTGTTGGTCGCCCCAACTGCCTAGTCTCGGCTGTTCTGGTCAAGCACCTTGTTGACGGCACGTTCGAGGGCGGCCCGGGCGTCCTCGTCGCCGAGGTCGTCACCAACCCGGTCGACGGTGGCCGCGATGGTATGTCCGCGCTCGTACTGCTCGACGACGCGCGGATCGACGTACGATGAACGCGCCACGGCCGGGGTGTTGCCGAGACGGTCCGAGACCTCCGCGAACATGTCCTTGACGGCCGCGTTCAACGCCGCCTTGGTGGACGGCGGCTCAGCCTCGGCGAGATCGACCGCCGCATGGACCGTCGCGGTCCACGTCCGCAGGTCCTTGACCGTGAAATCCTCGCCGACCAACTCCTGGAAGCGTTCGTTCACCATCGCCGCATCGATCTCGTGGTACCCGTCCCGGTCCCGGAAGACCAACAGCCGCGGGTTCTTGTGCCGCGCTCGCTTCAGCGACCGCACGGCGGCGACCAGTTGGTCGTCGTCGAGTTCGACCGTACGACGCTGCCCGCCCTTCGCGCGAAAGTCGAACACGAGCAGCCCGTGGCTGACCCGTACGTCGCTACGCAGCAACGTGGCCACGCCCCGGCTACCACTCTCCTCGGCGTACCGCGTGTTCCCGGTCCGGAAGACGCCGTAGTCAAGCATCCGCAGCGCGACCGCCAGCACCTTTTGGCGATCGAGACCGCGCGCATCCAGGTCCGTGTCGACTGCCTCACGGAAGGCGGGCAGCTTCCGCGCCAGCAGGCGGGTCCGGTCATACTTGTCCGCGTCCTGCGTGGTCCGCCAGTCGTCGTGGTACAGGTACTGCCGCCGTCCCGCCTCGTCGGTACCGACCGCCTGGATGTGCCCGTTCGGAAACGGGCAGATCCAGACCTCGTCCCAGGCCGGCGGGATCGCCAGCGTGCGGATCCGCTCGACGACGTCGACGTCCTCGATCACGTTGCCCTCGGCATCGGCGTACGTGAAACCTTTTCCACGGCGCCGGCGGACCAGGCCCGGACCGTCCGGATCACTGCGTCGGAGCCGCATCAGTGCCTCGCCGGGCGCACTCGGTCGGAGACCTTGGTCATCGGAACATCACCTCGTGCAGCATGCCCAGCCGGTACCCACACGCCGCGGTTCGACCCGGATCCGGTCCGGTCCGACGGCCCGGGAAACGATCGAATCAATCAAACAAATGCTCTAAATGCATTCTGCGATGTTACGGACACGTAGCCGGAATCTCCGGCAAAGACCGCCCTGGATCGTTGCTGGCAAAACCGCGGGGTACCGAAATCGAGTCGTCCACGGGTTTGTTCTCTGCAGGAGGGTGTATGAAATTTGAAATTCGGCCGCGAACACCAAGACGTCGAGCGGCAACGGTGATCTGATGGCACCGCACGAGTCCAGCACCCGGGTGATTCTGCTGCGGTCATTGCTGCGGAAGGTCGCGGACGACCCGTTTCCTTCGACGACGATGCTCGACCTGATCGAGGGCCCGCTGAGACCCGAAGACGTCCCGGTGTATGCCTCCGTTCTGGTTCGGAAGATTGATTCCGAGACCTTCCCAAGTATTCCCATGCTGCGTCGTCTCGCTGCCTTGTCCGAATGATCTTGTCAATACCTCGCGGGGAATTCAGTAACCGATTTTAGGGAGTCATCGATGAACACGACCGCAAAAGTGGCCGCAGCGGTCGCGAGCGGGTATCTGCTCGGCCGCACGAAGAAACTTCGGCTCGCTGTCACCGTCGGTGGCCTGCTGGCCGGCAAGCGCATCGCGACCGATCCTCGCGGGATCGCCCACCAACTGAACGGCCTGATCGAGCAGAACCCCGAACTGTCGCGGCTGTCCGGGCAGGTCCGGGGCAAGCTCGTGCAGGCCGGACGTGATGCCGCGATCGCGGCCGCGAGCCAGCGACTGAACAAGGTCAGCGACTCGATCCGCGACCGTACCGACAAGCTGTTGTCGGGCCCGGCCGACGCGCTCTCCTCGCGCTCCGACGACGAGGACGAGTATGAGGATGAGGATGAGGACGGCTACGAGGACGACGACGGCTCGGCCGAGGAGGACGTGGACCGGTCCGACGAGGACGCCGGAGACGAGAGCCCCGAGGACGACGAGGGTCAGGGACGCCGTCGCGGCCGCCGACCCAGCCGAGAACACCGACCCTCCAGCAACAGGTCGTCCGGCAGCAGGTCGTCCGGCGGCAGGTCGTCCGGCGGCAGGTCATCCGGTAGCGGATCGTCCGGTAGCGGATCGTCCGGTAGCGGATCGTCCAGCAGGCGGCCGTCCGCTCGCCGTAGCACCGGCGGTGACGGCGGGTCGTCCCGCGACAGCTCCTCCGGAGGCCGGTCCTCCGGAGACCGGTCCTCCGGTGGCAGGTCGACCGGCAGCAGCTCCGGCAGCGGCTCGGGCAGCAGCTCCGGCAGTGGCTCGGGCAGTGAACGGCCGGCGCGTAAGGCGGCGGCGAAGAAGACGGCGGCCAAGAGCGCAGCAAAGAAGACCACGTCGGCCAGTACGCGGCCGGCCAAGAAGGCGCCTGCGAAGAAGGCTGCTGCCAAGAAGTCCGCTGCTCCGCGGAAGACCGCCGCGAAGAAGACCGCGGCAAAGAAGACCGCCGCCCGGAAGCGTGGGTGACCGGTGATGGCCGACCAACAGACCAAGGACGAGCCGACCGACAAGGCTGAGCCTGACCTGCTGTCGTCGATCCTCGACGAACTGCCGATCGACCGGCTGAAGAGTGAGTTGCAAGAGGCGCTGACCGCAGTGGCCGAGCGTGCGATCGACGCGGCCGGTGACAAGGTCAGCGACCTGACCAGCAAGCTCACCGACGTCGCGGACGGTGGCAGCCTCCTCGGTGGCGGTGGCTTGAAGGGCGGCATGCTGACGGGTGCGCTCAAGGGAGGGCTGTCGAGCGTGAAGGACAAGGCGAAGGATGCCCTGACCGGCGGAGGCGGCGGGGGCGGCGGCAAGCCGGCCAAGGCGACCAAGGCCACGAACATCATCGAGTCCATCGACGTCGGAGTGCCGGTCGATGTCGCGTACGACCAGTGGACGCAGTTCCAGGACTTCCCGAGCTTCATGAAGAAGGTCGAGAGCGTCGAGCAGCAGGCCGACGAGAAGATCACCTGGAAGGCGAAGATCGTCTGGTCGCATCGCACCTGGGAGGCGACCATCCTCGAGCAGGTCCCCGACGAGCGGATCGTCTGGCGCTCCAAGGGCGAGAAGGGCCACGTGGACGGCAGCGTCACGTTCCACGAGCTGGCACCGAACCTGACCAGGATCCTGGTGGTGCTCGAGTACTACCCGCAGGGCCTGTTCGAGCGGGTCGGGAACATCTGGCGGGCGCAGGGCCGCCGCGCCCGGCTGGAGCTCAAGCACTTCCGCCGGCACGTGATGACCCGAACCATCCTGAACGCGGACGACCTCGAGGGCTGGCGCGGCGAGATCCACGACTCGCAGGTGACCCGTGGCCCGGACGAGGAAGAGCCCTCGGACGAGTACGACGAGGACACCGCCGACGACCAGGACGACGAGACCGAGGACGAGTACGACGAGTACGACGACTCCGACGAGTCGGACGACTCCGATGACTCCGATGACTCCGACGAGTCGGACGACTCCGACGGCGCGGAGTCGGACGGCGACGCTGACGAGGACGAACTCGGGGACGAGTACGACGACGAAGAGGATGTCGACGACGAGGCCGATGAGGACGACCGGCCGGCCCGTCGGCGGGCGAGCTGACGACAGGAACGGGAGGTACGACCTATGACGGTCTCGGCCGTTGGACAGCGCCGCTCGGGTGGCGGCTATCTGGAACGCCCCGCCCCGAGCGGTCTGGCCGATGTGATCGACAGCATCCTCGACAAGGGCTTGGTGATCGACGCCTACGTCCGGGTTTCGCTGGTCGGCATCGAGCTGCTCACCATCGACGCCCGCATCGTGATCGCGAGCGTGGACACCTATCTGCGGTTCGCCGAAGCGACCAACCGGCTGGACCTGTACGAGCACGGCGGCAAGGACCTGCCCGAGGTGATCGAACAGATGCAGGAGAGCGGCGGCCGCGGCAAGACTCAAGGGATCCTCAGCGGCGCGAAGGAAGCGCTCCTCGGATCGGGCGACGACGATGACGACGAGGACGAGGGCGACGAGGAGCCGGAGCGCCGCCCGCGCCGCCGCCCGCCGCGTAAGGCCGCGGCCCGCCGCCGGAGGTCTGACGAATGAACGACGCGAACGAACTCTGCTACGTCTACGGGATCACCCACGACACCGTGAAGCTGCCCGAGGACGTGAACGGTCTCGACGACCGGCCGGTTGATCTGGTGCGCAGTGGCAGGCTGGCGGCTGTCGTCAGCCAGGTTGCCGACAGCCAGCGGATCGGGCGGAAAGCGCAGCTGCTCGCCCACTGCCGCGTCCTCGACTCGCTGGCGTCCGAAGGCGCCGTGATCCCGTTGCGCTTCGGCACCTTGATCGACCGTCGCAGCGCCGTCGTCGAGGATCTCCTGGCGCCGGCGGCGGACCACTTCGAGGCGATCCTCGATCGGCTCGACGGCCGGGCGCAGTTCACCCTCAAGGCCCGCTACGACGAGGATCGCGTGCTGACCGAGATCGTGGCCGAGGACCCGCAGATTGCCGAGCTCCGGGAGCTGACGCGCGGCCGGCCGGAAGACGCGACCATGGGTGCGCGCATCCAGCTCGGTGAGCTGGTGTCGGCAGCGCTGCTGCGCAAACGTGAGACGGACACACCGGCCGTACTCGATCCGATCGCCTTGCACGCCGCTGCGCACAGCATTCGCGAGGGACACGGTGGCGTCGACCAGCTGGTCGACGTCGCGTTCCTGGTCGACGACGACAAGCGGTCCGAGTTCGACCGGGCGGCCGAAGCCGTGGCCCGTTCCTTCACAGGACGCGTCCGGCTGCAGCTGCTGGGGCCGACAGCGCCGTACGACTTCGTTCCTGAGAGTTGAGCATGGGTCTCCTGTCCGGTCTCCTCACGCTGCCGCTGGCGCCGCTGCGCGGCACCGTCGCGATCGCCGAGCAGATCCGGCAGCAGGCGATGCGCGAGTTCTACGACCCGGGCCGGATCCAGCGGCAGCTCGAAGAGGTCGAACGGCTCCGGTCGGAGGGGCTGATCGACGAGACGGACGCCGAGGCGCTCGAGGACGAGCTGCTCGAGCGCCTGCTGACCGGCCGCGAGCTGATGGAAGGAGGGCGCTGACCCGATGGCGACCCCACGCAAGACCACGTCCCGGACAGCGAAGAAGGCATCGCCCCGCAAGACAACCGCTCCCCGCGAGAAGGCAGCTGCCGCACGCAAGCCCGCTGCGCCGCGTACTCCAGCCGAGCCGCCCCGGAAGTCGTCGGACGAGACATCCCAGCCGGCCGGCAACGGCCGAACCCCGATGCGGCAGGTCGTACTGCGCGCGGCCGGGGAGCTGCAGGAGCTGATCGGACGTGATCCTGAAAGCGTCGTCGGCGTCGAGCGTGTGGACGACGACTGGAAGATCCACGTCGAAGTGGTCGAGTCGCAGCGGATCCCGGACACCACCTCCATCCTCGCTGTCTACGAGGTACTTGCTGACAGCAACGGATCGCTGATGTCGTACCGCCGGTCCGCCCGGTACGTACGCGGAAAGTTCGAGGAGCAGGCCGGCTCATGACCATGCAGCGTCAGCCGTACAACACCCTCGGCGGGCGGCCGCAGGCGGACAGCCTGGCGGACCTGCTCGAACGGGTTCTGGACAAGGGCATCATCATCGCCGGCGACATCAAGGTCGACCTGCTCGAGATCGAGCACCTGACGATCAAGATCCGGCTGCTCGTGGTATCGGTCGACAAGGCGATGGAGATGGGCATCGACTGGTGGACCCGCGATCCGATGCTTTCCGGACAGGCCCGCCGATCCAGTGAGGTCGAGGACTCCGGAGACGGCGACGAACTCGAGGACCTACGACGGCGGGTGGCGGAGCTCGAGGCAGAGCAGGACTCGCAGGAGGCCGACGATGCCTGAGACCGGCGCCTACATCTACGCGGCGGCACGCCACCTCGAACCGGGCAGTCTCGACGATCTGACCGGTCTGGACGATGCTCCACTGCGGATCCTGCGACAGCGCGACCTGGTCGCGATCGTCAGCACGGTCGACCTCGACGAGTACGGCGAGGAGGCGCTCCGGCGCCATTTCGAGGAGCTCGAATGGCTCGAGCGGGTGGCTCGTCGCCATGACGAGGTGATCCGCGCGGTCTGGCGCGTGAGCGGTCTGGTTGCGCCGTTCCGGCTCGCGACCATCTGCCGTACCGACGAGAACGTCCGCGATCGACTCGACAGCAGGTACGACGAGCTCACCCGCGCGCTGGACCGGGTCGAGGCCCGCAGCGAGTGGAGCGTCAAGGCGTTCCTGCCGACGGAATCGGCCATGGATGTGGACGAGGAGGCCGACTCGACGGGTACGGCGTACCTGCTGCGACGCCGCCACGAACTCGACCAGAAGCGCCGGGCGGCCGTCGACGCCGAGGCGCTCGCCGAGGAGATCCACCGCGAGGTCGCCGACGCCGCGCAGGCATGCCGTCGGCTGCCACCACAGGACCGGAAGCTCACCGGCTACGCCGACCCGATGATCCTGAACGGCAGCTATCTCGTCGACGATCGCGACGCCGACGCCTTCCGCTCCCTGATCGACCAGCTGATGGCGCGGCGGCCCGCCGTACGGCTGACGGTGGACGGCCCGTGGCCGCCGTACTCCTTCACCACGCTGGAGACGACGTGACCGAGCTCGACACGCGCCCGCGGAACCAGCCGATCAGTGTCGTCGACCTCCTCGACCGGCTGCTCGGCACCGGCGTCGTACTGGCCGGCGAGATCGTCATCTCACTCGCCGGTGTCGATCTGGTCCAGGTACAGCTCGCCGCAGTGATCCGTACGGTCACCGACGAACTGGAGACAATGCGATGAGCCAACTCCCCCAGCGGCTCGAGACCGACGCCGACCACGTCGAACGTGATCTGGTCCGGCTCGTCCTGACGATCGTCGAGCTTGTTCGCCAGCTGATGGAACGGCAGGCCCTGCGCCGCATGGACGCCGGCGGCCTGTCCGACGACCAGGTCGAAGAACTCGGCCTCGGCCTGATGCGCCTCGAAGCGGCGATGACGACCCTGCGGTCGCGCTTCGACCTGACCCCGGCAGATCTCAACCTTGACCTCGGTCCGCTGGGTTCCCTCCTCGACCAATGAGGTGAAGTCATGCGAGTACTACGAGGTGCGGCCGGAACCGGGCTCTGGATCGTGGCGACCGTACTGATGCTGGTTGCGGCGATCCTGTGCCTGACGATCTTGCTCCTGCCTCTCGGGATCCCGCTCTTCGCCGTCGGGCTTCGCCTGTACGTACGTGGCGTCAAGCTCTTCCTGCCACGGACCAAGGATGTCCGGCAGGCCGGCGAGAAGGCCACCAAGGACCTGCGCAAACGAGCGCACCGGACCAAGAAGAAGGTCAAGAAGGGGTCCAAGCGGCTCCGGTCGTCGGTGACCGGTCACTGAGGAGATGTCATGAGACTGGTTGTGAAGTTGCTCGTGAACGCGGTCGCTCTCGGCGTGGCGATCTGGTTGCTGGCGGGCATCACGCTGCGCGGATCGAGTACGACCGCGCGCATCGTCACGCTGCTCGTGGTCGCCGCGATCTTCGCGGTGATCAACTCGTTCGTACGGCCGCTCGCCAAGCTGCTCTCGTTGCCGTTCATCGTACTGACGCTCGGGCTGCTGATCTTCGTGATCAATGCGCTGATGCTGCTGCTCACATCGTGGATCAGCGGCGGGCTCAGCCTCGCGTTCCACGTCGACGGCTTCTGGACCGCGCTGGTCGGCTCGCTGATCGTCAGCATCGTGAGCTGGCTGCTGAACGTCTTCCTACCCGACGATCTCGAAACCTAGCTCTTCGCGAACTGCTGGACGAGGGTCTCGCAGAACACCGGCAGGTCGCCGGGGTTCCGGCTGGTGATCAGGTTGCCGTCGACAACAACCTCCTCATCGACGACCTCGGCGCCGGCGTTGCTCAGATCCGTACGGATACTCGGGTACGACGTGATCCGGCGCCCCGGCAGCACTCCGGCCTCGGCCAGCGTCCACGGACCATGGCAGATCGCCGCCACCGGCTTGCCGGACGCCACGAACGACCGTACGAACTCCACCGCGTCCGGATCCGCACGGAGCCGGTCCGGGTTGATCGTGCCGCCCGGCAGGATCAACGCATCGAAGTCCTCGACCCGAACCTGCGACACCTGCTGATCCACGGTGAAGGCGTCGCCCTTGTCGATGTCGCTGTGCATCGCCTGCACCTGGCCGTCCTCGATCGACACCAGTTGAACGCTGCCACCGGCATCCTCGACCGCCGCCCGTGGCTGCTCGTACTCGACCTGTTCCACGCCGTTCGCCGCCAGCATCGCGATCTTCCGCTCACGCAACTGCTCGGACACAACTACTCACCTCTCAGTTATCGGAATCTCGCGCAGTGCCGGCCCCAATTCCTTGGTGAAGAAATCGAAGAAGCCGTCCGGATCGGGGCCGGCGTTGATCAACGCGAGGTGGTCGTAGCCTGCTTCGGCATACGGACGGGCGATCTCGAGATGCCGCTCGACGTCCGGCCCACAGGCAAACTGCGTACGCAGATGTTCAGGCGTGATGAGTGCGGTCGCGGCATCGAAGTTCACCGGATTCGGGAGCTCGGACTGCACCTTCCAGCCGGTCAGCGCGAACCGGAACAGCCGCCGCGCCGACTCCGCACCCGCTTCTGCCGTCGCAGCCCACGCCAGCGGTACCTCGGCGTACCTCGGGCCGTCTCCACCGACTTCTTCGTACGCCGCGATCAGGTCTGCTCGCGGCTCGGTGGCGAACAAGGCATCCCCCAGTTCGCCGGCCAATCGGGCCGCCTCCGGACCGCCGGCGGCGACCGCGAGGCCAGGCGACTCGTCCGGCAGGTCGAAGACCCGCGCGTCCTCGAGCCGCAGGTGTTTGCCCTCGTACGAGTGATAGCCGCCGCTCCACAGCAACCGGATGATCTCCAGCGCCTCGCGCAACATCTCGTGCCGGGTCGCGACGGCCGGCCAGCCGGCGCCGACCACGTGCTCGTTGAGCCGCTCCCCCGCGCCCACTCCGAGCGTGAACCTGCCCCGGGACAGGATCGCGAGCGTCGCAGCGGCCTGCGCCACGATCGCCGGGTGATACCGGATGAACGGGCACGTCACGCCCGTCGCCAGCCCGACGGCCGACGTCCGGGCGGCGATCGCCCCGAGCATCGCGAAGGCGAAGCCGGAGTGCTCGTGCTCGCCCACCCACGGATGAAAGTGGTCACTCACCTCGACGAAATCGAAGCCGGCCTCCTCCGCCCGAACCGCCTGCTCGACGATCTCCCCCGGCCCGTACGCCTCGGCAATCAGCTTGAACCCGACCTCCATCAGCTCACCACCTCGACGATTCTCCGACAGCCATCGGTGACTCCCTGCCCGCGGGTGACGGGCTGGTCCCCGCTCGGTGCCCGGCCGGGTCTCCGGCAAACGGACTGTCGCCGGATGACAACGAAAGTGCGCTTGACCAGACGTCGGCCCGGCTGTTCTATTGAGGCGGAGCCTCCAAAAGTGCGGGGTATCGGTGCGCTGCCACCCGGACTGCTCGTCGTTGCCGGACGCAACAGCACTCCAGCCCGTCAGCGTTCGGTATTCGGAGGCGTGAACGGTATGCACGGTCAGCTGGCGCGCGAGTTCGCAGAGACAGCGGCACGGCTACAGGATCGGCGCCAGCCGGGTGAGCTGCTCGACGCCATCGTGGAATTCGCCGCCCCGGCGGTCGGTTGCCGCCACGTCGGCTTGATCCTGTGCGGCCGGCGCCGCACATTGCGGTGTGCGCGGGCGACCGACGCGGAGGCCGCGGAGGCCGATCACCTGCAAATCGCCGTACGGCAAGGACCGTGCTGGTCCCGCCTGGCCCGCCCGGACGGCCCCGCCGAGATCCTGGTCGACGACACCGCCGACGAACCCCGCTGGCCCGCCTGGAACCACCCGCTGACCGAGCTCGGCGTACGCAGCGTACTCAGCTCACGTCTGGCCACCGCCGACGGGACCATCGGATTCCTCACCTGGTACGCCGACACACCGCACGGCTTCGCCCCGGACACGATCACCACCGCCCACCTCTTGACCCTCCACGCCGCCACACCCCTCGCCCGAGCCCTCGAACACAACCCGAACTAGCGGCACGGATACCCGCGGAGCGCCGCGCGCCGAACGCAGGTAGAGGCAGCCGCCTCTTCGGTCCGGTAGGTCAGTAGTCGTGATGCTCGCGGCGTTCGGCTTCGTCGACGGTCAGGTCCGCGGCCGGATCCACCTCCAGGCGCTCGTCCGGAATGGGCAGACCACTTTCGATCGACGTCCAGTACGTGCCTGCCGCCAACCGCTCGTCAGCTCGTGACAGGGCCTCCAGGCGGAGCTGCAGACTGCGCACGACCGCGCTGTCGATCTCCCGGTGCTCCAACGGCTGCGCGCCGTCGGCGTCGTCGTCCCCCGCGTCCTTCTCAGCGACGTTGTCATCCAGCCGAGCGCCCACGGCGGTCCTCAGCAACTCGGTGACCCGCTCACGCTCCGCCGCGATCCGTTCCTTCGCCCGTTCGGGGTCCATCAGGTTCTCCTGTGTCTTGTCTGGGTCCGGCAGGTCAGTTCGAAGCTCGCCACACGTACTCGTCACCGGCCCGCGAAGTAGCCGTTCACTCGCGCCCGCACGTGGCGACGCCCACGAGCCAGATCCCGCTGGAGCAAGGCGGTTTCCCGGCCGAGCAGCCCACCGGCTGTCTGCAGCGAATGGCCCTCGATGTCGACCAGATAGACCACATCGCCCACGTCCTGGGGCAGTTCGTCAAGGGCGGCATCGACGACGGCGTACAACTCGGATGTCTCGACCTCCGCATCCGGCCCCAGGAACCTGGTGACCGATGGCCAAGCACTCGGCGGGCTGGTCCAGCCCGCTTTGTCGGGCCCGTCGCTGTAGAGGTCCGGGAACAGGAGTTCCGCCCGGTCGGCATCGGTGTCGAGCGCATCGAGATCGGCCAACTCCTCGAGGGAGCCGTATCCACCCGGATCAGGGGGCAGGTCGGACTCCGCGAGATCGGCCGCGTTGTGCGCGTGATGCGCCAGCAGGCCGTCCGCCCACGCGCCGGCCGTGAGATCTTCCTCCTGGTGATGGTCACCGATGCGCTGCATCAGGTAACCGACGAGCTCGTCCCGCGCGGGGACCTGCTTCGGTTTCGCGCTGAGAAAATGATCCCAGGTCTCTTGCACCAGGTCGTCCGCGTGTTCAGGGTCGGCCGCGCGGGCCAGCGCGGCAAGAATCCGCTGACTCTGGTCGAACGTCTGCGAACGGGCCTCGTGCGGGGCGACCTGCCCCTCGGCAACTGCCGCCTCCGATCCTGTCTTCCGGGTCCTGAGCCGGGCGCCGAGCACGGCCGAGGTCGCGGCCAACTGGGCGACGTATGTCGCACAGGAATCGCAGTCCTGGAGGTGCTGCGCGACATCGACTATGTCCTCACGGGGCAGATAACCGTCCAAGGCGAGGCTTCCATGGCGCGTAACGTCTCTGCAGTCAGCCATTCCTCACGGGCATCGAAAAGCAGATCACCGATGCCCCCTCCCTCCGGGTACGTGTTCGTCGTCGCAAGGTTCGTGTCCGCCCACAGGACCGGTCTTTCCGATCCACAACCGAACGCAGGGTGCAGTGGGCCAACAGCCGCAGCCTCGCGCACCCGTACCACCTACTTCACCTGAGGAACCTCGCTGTTTGAAGGGCCGAGAGGATAAGCGGATACTCGGCCCCGTGGTCGGGAAGGTGTGGTCGGCTGTGGTGCTGGTGCTCGCTCTCGGAGGGTGTGGGTCCGAGGCGGCCCCGGGCTCTACGTCTAGTAGTACGTCGGCCCCTCGGCGGGCGTGGAAGACACCGCGCGGTGACCTGGTGCTGCAAGCTCAGCCCACACCAGCGTTTGTGGAGCGCGCCGGAGTGGTGGCGCGTGCCGTGCGGGCGGCTGGGATTCCGGCGCCGGTGACAGGGGTCTTCTTGTACTCGACTCGCACGCCGGGGCTCGGGTTCGACACCTCGCAGCAGAAG
>DASSDE010001131.1:0-3913 GCA_035697365.1 Kribbella sp.
GAACGCCTGTGTCCCGCGGCCCATCTCAGAGGTCAACCTCTGAGATGGCGAGTTCGCACCCGGGATGCAGCCCGCCAACCCACCAGCTGAGCGGTTAACCCCGAGCCTTCTGACAGTGCTGGTGTCGGTTCGCGCTCAGGGCGTTCGTCGTACGGGTAACGGCCGACGGACTGAGGAGAGCATCATGAGCGCGACGTACACCTGGGACATCTTCTGCACGCTCGACGGATTCGGGTCGTACGACGAGAACGGCGACTGGGGCGGGTACTGGGGAAAGGCCGGACCGGAGTTCATCGAGCGGCGCGTGGAGCTGTACCGCGACGACGTGCACGTGGTGCTCGGCGCCAACACCTACCGGCAGTTCCTCGAAATCCTCGGGCCCAGTGTCGAGGAGGCGCAGCTCGACGACCCGGTCAACCTCCGCATGCTCACCGTCCCGACCACGGTCGTGTCGTCGACGCTGCAAGCGCCGCTCGCCTGGACGAACGCAACGCTCGAAACCGGTGACGCCTCGACTGTGGTTGCGAAGCTCAAGCAGCAGTCCGACGTGCCGTTGCGCTCCCTCGGCAGTGTCGCGATGAACCGCTCGCTGATGGCAGCCGGCCTGGTCGACCGGGTCCAGGTCACACTGTTCCCCGTCATCAGCGGCCGCACCGGAGCCGATCCGATCTTCGCCGGCGCTGCCGACTTCGACCTCGAGCAGGTCGATTCCCGAACCCTCGACACCCACCTGCAAGAGCTCATCTACCACCCGATCCTGCACGCCTGATCAACCCCCGCCACTCGGACAGCACCCTCGTCGGCCGCCGGCACTTCGAAGCCGGCGAGATGCTGATCGAGTACGTCGTCGGCAACGTCCCGTCGCTGCGAATCAACCCGGTTCGCGGCGTGCCGGCGACGAACGGTCGCGTGGTCCACATCGACGTACAGCAAGGTGAACCGCGCACCCACCTCACCCGCCAGCGCCCGCCACTCATCACGCAGGAACCGCGGCGAACTCGTGTCGTCGACAACCACCGACTTACCCGCCGCCAGCAGCTCCCGCACCTCCCCGTGCGCTATCTGGAGAGTCCGCACCCACTCCTCGACCACAATCCCGTCGCCGCCCCACAACCCACGGCGTTCGTTGATCTCGTCGAGGCTGACGATCTGCGCCGCCAGCCGCGGTGCCAGCGCTCGGGCGATCGTGCTCTTCCCGGAGAACGACGTCCCGCACAACAAAACCAGCACCCCTTCATCCAACCACTCGTCCGGGCTGCAGTTCGACAGTACGTATACGCCCACTGCCCACCCCATCGAGCATCCGCGCCGCGTGCGGTCGTGGGTGCGTAGTCATGTACGTCCTGTTGAATTGCAGATCGATGGCTGCCTCAGCGGGGGTTCTTGGAGCGCCAGGCGACGTAGTGCGCGACCGCTGCCAAGGGTTCGTACTGCGGTATGAACCCGGTGTCTGCGGTGAGTCGGCTGATGTCGAGGTGCGGGGTCAGTTGGCCCCCAGGAACGGTCCCGATCTGCAAGGCTTCGGCGAATTCGCGCTGCATCGCAGGGCGTCCGCTGGAAACGTTGTAGATGGTGTGATTCAGCGTCTCCGCCGTCGTGAGCAGAGCGATCGCGCGCCCCGCGTCCGGTGCGTAGCACGAGTCGCCGCCTTCGTCCGCGGACAACGGGGCCGGCTGCTCGCCTCGCTGGATGGCGCTGACGTACGGCGGGACGAAGTTGAACGGGGACTCCGGGTCCATCAGCGGTCCCCACGTCGACCCGATCCGCAGCAGGACCGGTTGTACGCCGGATCCCTGCAAGGCGTGGGTGGTGAGCGGTTCGACCGCCTTCTTGAACGCCACGATCAGGTGCGGCAGATCCGCGTCCGGTAGCGAAAGCCCTTCGTACCAAGGGTTTTCGTCCCGTCCGGTGTAGACGCCGATGCTGCTCGCGACCGCGAACCGCCGTACCTTCCAGGCCCGCGCCGCGTCGAGCGCGTTGAGCAGCCCGGTCGTGTCGGTACGGAAGTACGCGACCGGATCGTCCGCGGGGATGCTGCCCGCGAGATGCACGATGTCGGTGATCTCGTACCGCTGCCCGAGCGCCAGGAACGCGTCGGAGTCCGTGACGTCGAGTTGTTCGACCGTGACATCACCGGCGAGGAACGACGGTACGTCGGTGCTGCGATGCGAGGTGACGACGACCTCATGGCCGAGGTCGAGCAGGGCGCGGGCGGTGTGGGCGCCGATCATGCCGAGCCCACCGGTGACGAGGATCATGCCCGTGACGGTACGGCCGGTGCAGCGGCCGCGGCTTGAACGAATCCCGCACGATCCCTTGACCTGAGGCCCGGAAACGGGGGACCTTGGACGGCATGTGATTTACGAGTCACTTCCGAACATGGTTCGTAAATGAGCCGCCTGGCAGGTCGGAGGAGCGCCGTGGACATCGTGATCGGGGTCGTCACCCACGTGACCCATCACGAGCTGTTCCAGGACGCCGCGCGGACGCTGAGCGGTGTGGATCTGGAGTGGGTCAGCTACGACCACGAGGACGAGATCCGCGATCGGGTCGCCGAGTTCCTGAGTACGACGCGGCTCGACGGCTTCCTGGCCGGCCCGGTGCCGTACACGGCGAGCCAGGAGCTGCTCCCACCCGGCCTGCCGGTCGGCGTGATCCGCTCGTCGGCGCTCGACCTCACGCTCGCGCTCTACCGTGCGCAGGAACGTGGCTGGGGCCGTACGCCGGTCAGCATCGACACGTTCCCGGCAGAGGCCGTCGAAGCGGTCGCCACCGCACTGGACCTCGATCAGGACCAGATCGACTGCTTGCCCTATGCACCGAGTCAGAGCGTCGACGAGATCGTGGCGTTCCACCGGGACGCGTTCGCGCGGTTCGGTGAACGCAGCTACGTGATCAGCGTGCGGGCCGCCGTCCGGGAACAGCTCGCCGCGCAGATCCCGATCATGAGCGGGATGCCGGTGCCGGCCACGATCCGTACCGAACTGCACGAACTGGCGTTGCGGATCGAGTCCGATCGCGCCAGTGCGCAGCGGTTCGCGGCCGGGGTCTTCCTGATCTCGGACGCGCCGGACGAGGAGCGCGCCCGGATCGCGCTGATGAACCACCTGCACAACACCCCCGAGTTCGCCGGCGCCTGGATCGAGAACCGCGGGCGTCGCGGTGTCGTCGTCTTCGCCCACAAGGCGTTGTTCGAACGCATCACCCGCAACTGGGTCGCCGTACCGGCGCTCGCCGAGGCCGCCGCGGCGCTCGGTGCGCGGATCTCGGCCGGCTTCGGCGTCGGAGTCTCGGCGCGCAACTGTGTCCTGCTCGCGGAGCAGGCCGCCGCGCGGGCCGAGCTGGCCGCCGAACCCTGCGCGTACCTGTTCGAGGACAGCGGTGTCGTGATCGGCCCGATGGGGCCGGTCGGTGCGGCGCTGCGGTACTCCTACCGGTCGCACGGCGACGACGTCGAACACCTCGCGAAGTACGTCGGTCTGAGCGCCACCACCGTCTCCCGGCTGGCCGCGCTGGACCAGGAACTGCAAGGCCGCACGCTCTCGCCTGGAGAGCTTGCCGGTCATCTCGGAATCACGGACCAGAGCGGGCGCCGCCTGATCCGGACCCTCGACGCCGGCGGCCTGGTGAGCGTCGAGGGCACCGCCCAGCACCACCCCAAAGGACGCCCGACGCGTCTGTACCGACTGCGCATCGCCCAAGCGTTGGAGGCACAACCATGGAGCTCACCCGCCGCCACATCCTCAAGCTGACCGGTCTCGGACTGGTCCCGCCCGCCGTACTGTCCGCCTGCTCGAACGGTTCGTCCTCCTCCGGAGGCGGCTCCGGTGACGGCAGCGTGAAGTTCGAGGGCTGGGACTACGAGGCAGCACTGGTGCAGCAGAACCTCGACAACTTCACCAAGACCAGCAAC
>DASSDE010001132.1:0-3884 GCA_035697365.1 Kribbella sp.
GCGGCGGTGGCTGGTGTGGGCGGACGCGGCCTGTCGTACCCGCGGAACCAGCGTGACCGGGACAAGGCCGAGTTGTTCGAGTCCGTACTGGCCACTGTGAGCCGGGAGGTCGCGGCGGTGGCTCGCCGGGCGTCGCTGGAACTGCGCGCCGAGCGGATCGCCGCGGGACGTACGGCCACGCCGGCTTTGGCTGTCCCGAAGAAGACCGCAGCGAAGCAGCCCGCGGCGAAGCAGGCGGTGACTGTTCCGCGAGCGCGCCCGGCCAAGACCACCGGTGGGCTGAAGAAGGATGCGTCGTCGCGGGCGCAGGGCAGCCGCCGCCAGGCCAAGCGCGACGCGCGCTGACTCGCCCGATTCGGGTGATCACAAGCGGGGGCCGGGTCGGTTCTGCTGGACTCCCGCGGCAGCCAGGAGGTGCGGAGATGGGTGATGCCCGGATCAGGTTCAGATCGCGGCTCAGATTGCCGCTGATCGGTGTGGCGCTGGTTGCCGTCGGGCTGGCGTACGCGGTGCTGGTCCCGGACGGGGCCGCCGGGGCCGACGGGCCGCAGTCCCAGCAGGTCGAGGAGGGCCGGCGGCTGTTCTCGGTCGGCTGCTCGAGTTGCCACGGCCTGCATGCCGAGGGTGGGACCAACGGTGCCGGCGCGTTCACCGGGCCGTCGTTGATCGGCGTGGGCGCGGCCGCGGTCGACTTCCAGGTCAGCACCGGCCGGATGCCCGCCGCCCAGCCCGGAGCCCAGATCCCGCAGAAGCCGCCGGTCTACACCGAGGACGAGATCGCGGCGCTCACCGCCTACATCGCCTCGCTGGCGCCCGGTCCGGCGATCCCGGCGTCGGAGTCGTACGACGTCAGCAAGGCGACGCAGGAGGAGGTCACCCGCGGCGGGGATCTGTTCCGGACGAACTGCACGGCCTGCCACAACTTCGCCGGCCGCGGTGGTGCGTTGCCGAACGGCAGGTATGCGCCGTCGCTGATGTCGACGACGCCGCGGAACATCTACCAGGCGATGCTGACCGGACCGCAGCAGATGCCGGTCTTCTCCGACGCGGTCCTGCTGCCCGAGGACAAACGCGCGATCATCGCCTACATCGTCGCGTTGCAGCAGGCCAAGGATCCCGGCGGGTTCGGCCTCGGCCGGCTGGGTCCGGTGTCGGAGGGCCTGTGGGGCTGGTTCGTCGGGATCGGTCTGCTGGTCGTCGTCGCGGTCTGGATCGGTGCCAAGGTCCCGAGGGTGCGTCGCAAACCAGAGCGGACGTCTCACCCGAATTCCTGAGCGTCACCTTAATCGGAGGAGGACAGCCGCACGGCGCCTTGGTGGGATGAGTCGGTCGGCGCGCACCTTCGGCGCGCCATCCCCGGGAGGAACCCGACATGACCCATCTGGTGGTGCTCGGCCTCGAGAGCCGTGAGGACGCCGAGCGCGTCGTCCAACTCACCGACGACCTGGCCAAGCAGCAGTTGTTGCAGCGAGAGGATGCGGCGATCGCCTACAAGGATGCCAAGGGCAAGGTACGCATCCAGCAGGCCGTGAACCTGACCAGCGCCGGTGCGGCCGGCGGCGCGCTCTGGGGCACGTTGATCGGCCTGATCTTCCTGAACCCGCTCGCGGGCATGGTCGTCGGCGCGGCCACCGGAGCGATCAGCGGCAAGCTGTCCGACATCGGCGTCAGCGACCAGCTGATCAAGCAGATCGGCCAGGAGTTGCAGGAGGGCCATGCGGCCGTGTTCCTGCTGGCGCGGTCGGCCACCGTGGACCGGGTGGTCGAGGCGCTGAAGCCGTACAGCCCGACCATCCTGCAGACCAACCTGACGCGCGAGCGCGAGGAAGAACTGGTCCAGGCCCTGCAGTCCTGACAGGGGGAGCTCTTGTGAACACCGTCCCGGACGACTTCGATCCGATTCCCTCGACGCGGCGGCGGGTGGCCGTCGGCGTCGCCTCGCTCAAGCAGGCCGAGACGGAGGTGGACGCGCTCGCCGTTCCGGTGCCGGCGGGCGCCGAGCCGGGTGCCGAGCTCGGCATCGACGCCGCCGGGCTGGCGGCCGCCGGCTTCACCGGCGCGCGCGGCCAGACCCTGGTCCAGCCGCACAGTGGCGGCCCGGTCCGGGTCGCCGTCGGGATCGGTACACCGGAGCAGATCGACAGCACGCTCGCGCGCGACCTGGCCGCCGAGTTCGCCCGCGCGGTGCCGTGGCACCGGCGCCTCGCGATCGAGGTTCCGGCCCGCGACTCCGGCATCGCGGTCGCCGACTTCGCGCAGGCCGTGACCGAGGGCGTCCTGCTGGCCCGCTGGCGGTACTTCGTCGGTAGGGGCGCGGACGAGCCGGCACTGGAGTCGCTGACGGTCGTCGCCGCGGACGAGGACGCCGAGGAGGCGCGGCGCGGTGTCGAGCGCGGGCGTGTCGTCGCGGCCGCGTACAGCCTGGGCAGGGATCTCGCGAACTGCCCGGCCAGTACTCTCTCCGCCGAACGCATGGCCGAGGTCGCACAGGAGGTCGGCCCACCGGCCGGGCTGCAGGTGGAAGTCTTCGACCGGCAGCAGCTGATCGAGCTGGGGTGTGGCGGACTGCTCGGCGTGAACCGCGGCAGTGTCGATGAGCCCCGGATGGTCCGGCTGCGCTACCTGCCCGAGCAGCCGACCGGCCGGATCGCCTTGGTGGGCAAGGGAATCATGTACGACTCCGGCGGCATCAGCCTGAAGCCGAGCGACGAGTCGCACGCCCAGATGAAGAACGACATGACCGGCGCCGCGGCGGTGCTCGCCGCGATGACGGCGCTCCGCGGTCTCGGCTGTACGGCGGCCGTGACCGGTTACCTGATGTGCACCGACAACATGCCGTCAGGTTCCGCGCTGAAGCTCGGTGACGTCCTGCGGATGCGCAACGGGACGACGGTCGAAGTACTGAACACCGATGCCGAGGGGCGGCTGGTGATGGCGGACGCGCTGGCGCTCGCGACCGAGGAGCCGGTCGACGCGATCGTCGACATCGCGACCCTGACCGGCGCGTGCCTGCGGACGTTCGGGGTCGAGATCGCCGGCGTGATGGGCAACGACAGCACGCTCGTCGAGCAGCTCCGGCGCGCCGGGGAGCTCGCGGACGAGCCGGTCTGGGAGCTCCCGCTGTACCGGCCGTACCGCTCCCAGCTGGACTCGGTGGTCGCGGACCTGACCAACATGGGCGGCGTCAACGCCGGATCGATCACCGCTGCGCTGTTCCTCGAGGAGTTCGTCGACGGGCATCCGTGGGCGCACGTCGACATCGCCGGGACCGCGCAGTCGCCGGCGCCGCGGACGTGGCGGAACAAGGGCGCGACCGGCTTCGGCACCAAGCTGCTGATCGAGTTCGCGCTTGCGTTCAGGCCGCCGAACGGAGCCCGGCCGTGAGCGCCGAGGCGGCCCCGGAGATTCCGGCCAAGAAGGGCCGGATGCAGCGGATCCTCGACGGCATCGAGACGGTCGGGAACAAGGTCCCGCACCCGGCGTTGATCTTCCTCGGCCTGATCCTGATCGTGATCGTGCTCTCCCAGATCCTGTCCTGGGCGGGCACCAGCGTCACCACCGAGGTTGCCGAACCGGCGACCGTCCAGGTCGCGCCGGACTACCCGGGCGAAGGGTCGAGTGTCGCGGGCAACGACGCGCCGCCGGCGCCCGCGATCCCGGACTACGAGATCCACCAGGAGACGATCAAGGCCGAGAGCCTGCTCACCGGCGACGGCATCCGGTACATCTTCACGACGGCCGTACAGAACTTCAACGACTTCGGCGTCGTCGCGGTGATCCTGGTCGCGATGATCGGCGTCGGCGTCGCGGAGGAGGCCGGCCTGATCGCGGCGCTGATCCGCAAGATGGTGAAGGTCGCGCCACGGGGCCTGATCACGTTCATC
>DASSDE010001133.1:0-7845 GCA_035697365.1 Kribbella sp.
CGTGTTGTTCCGGTCTGGACAACAATCGCCTCGCAGCGAGCTGGGGGAACCGATGAGGACGACGATGCGCCTGAGTCTGGTGGTGCCGTGTTACAACGAGGTCGAGGTGGTCGCGCGGTTTCACCAAGCACTCAGTCACGAGCTGGCCGCGACCGGGCGCGCGTACGAGATTCTGTACGTCGACGACGGCAGTACCGATGGGACGCTCGACGCGCTGGTGAAGTTGGCGGCGTCCGACGAAGCGGTGCGGTACCTGTCCTTCAGCCGGAACTTCGGCAAGGAGTCCGCGATGCTGGCCGGGCTGCGGTACGCCGGCGGCGACGCGGTGGTGATCATGGACGCCGACCTGCAGCACCCGCCGGAGCTGATCGGCCGGATGCTCGAGCAGTACGAGCGTGGGTTCGACCAGGTGATCGCGCGCCGGACCAGGACCGGCGACCCGGCGACGCGGACGCTGTTCGCCCGCGCGTACTACTGGCTGATCAACAAGTGGGCCGACGTCGAGTTGATGGACGGGGTCGGCGACTTCCGGCTGCTCTCCCGGCGGGCGGTCGACGGCCTGCTCGAGCTGAACGAGTACAACCGGTTCTCGAAGGGACTGTTCGCCTGGATCGGCTTCGAGTCGTTCCTGTTCGAGTACGACAACGTCAAGGCGGCCCCGGACCGGAAGAGCCGCTGGACGTTCCGTCGCCTGCTCGAGTACGGGCTGGACGGGCTGCTGTCGTTCAACAACAAGCCACTGCGGGCGGCGATCTACATCGGCCTGCTGCTCACCGGGGTCGCCGCGGCGTACGCCGTCTGGGTGCTCGTGGCCGCGCTGGTGCACGGGGTCGACATGCCCGGGTATGTCACGCTGATCGCCGCGATCACCGGGCTCGGCGGCCTGCAGATGGTGATGCTCGGCCTGATCGGCGAGTACATCGGGCGGATCTACTACGAGACCAAGAAGCGCCCGCACTACCTGCTCAAACAGACCAACATGGACCCCGCGGACCGGCTGAACATGCCACCGGCCCCCGGTGGCGGAACCACCAGGGGCCGGTAGAGGTACAGCTGCCGAGGATCAGGCGGTGAGCCGCTCCTCGGTGGAGGTGGAGAACAGGTGCAGCTTGTCCGGCACCGCCGCGAGGCGGACCGTCGAGCCCTTCTCGACCTGCATCCGGGCGTCGATGCGAGCCACGATCTGCTGGGTCTCACCGTCGGTGGTGTCCGCGGTGCCGTACAGGTACGCGTCCGCGCCGAGCTCCTCGACGACGGCGACCTTCACCGGCAGGCCCTCGTCGGCGACCTTGAAGGCCTCCGGGCGAACGCCGACGGTCAGGGTCTTGTCGCTACCGGCCTTGGCCAGGATGTCGCGGCCGATCGGGATGGTGTAGTCGCCGACCTTGGCGCCGCCCTCCGCGATGTCCGCGGTCAGCAGGTTCATCGCGGGGGAGCCGATGAAGCCCGCGACGAACTTGTTCTTCGGGTGGTCGTACAGGTTCAGCGGGGTGTCGACCTGCTGGAGCAGACCGTCCTTGAGCACCGCCACCCGGTCGCCCATCGTCATGGCCTCGACCTGGTCGTGCGTGACGTACACGGTCGTGACACCGAGGCGCTGCTGCAGCTCGGCGATCTGCGTACGGGTCTGGACCCGCAGCTTGGCGTCGAGGTTCGACAGCGGCTCGTCCATCAGGAAGACCTGCGGGTTACGCACGATCGCGCGGCCCATCGCAACCCGCTGACGCTGACCACCGGACAGCGCCTTCGGCTTGCGGTCGAGGTACTCCTCGAGGCCGAGCAGCTTGGCGGCCTCCATGACGCGCTTGGCACGGTCCTCCTTGGAGACACCCTGCATCTTCAGCGCGAAGCCCATGTTGTCCGCGACCGACATGTGCGGGTAGAGGGCGTAGTTCTGGAACACCATCGCGATGTCCCGCTCCTTCGGCGGGCGGTGCGTGACGTCCCGGTCGCCGATGTAGATGGAGCCCTCGTTGACCTCTTCGAGGCCGGCGAGCATCCGGAGTGAGGTCGACTTTCCACAACCCGACGGGCCGACGAGAACCATGAACTCGCCGTCCTCGATCTCGAGGTTGAGCTTGTCGACGGCGGGGGTGTCGCCACCCGGGTAGATCCGGGTTGCGGACTTGAATGACACAGTGGCCATGACTGTACTTCCCTTCACCGGCAGGAACGTGCCGGACGATCCGAGTAAAGGTTCCCCCGGGCGGGGGAGTAGTTGGCCTATCCTCGCCTGGCGCCACTCGTCCTGACAAGGTTTACGGCGTGTGACGTGTCCATTCTGTTCACGGAGTGGACATCCCTGCGCAGTCTGCAAGTTCTTGCAGGATCTTGCTGAAATGTCAGCGGGGTCTGGGTACAGTGCCCGGCGTGAGCAGCAGAGCGCGGCTGGCGGACATCGCGGCCAAGGCGGGGGTCAGTGAGGCGACGGTCTCGCGGGTGCTGAACGGGAAGCCGGGCGTCGCCGAGGACACCAAACAATCGGTCCTGACCGCCCTCGACGTCCTGGGCTTCGAGCGGCCGGCGCGGTTGCGGCGGCGCTCCGCGGGGCTGATCGGGCTGGTGATGCCCGAGTTGATGAACCCGATCTTCCCGGCGTTCGCGCAGGTGATCGAGTCGGCGTTGTCGCAGCGCGGCTACACGCCGGTGCTGTGTACGCAGTCGCCGTCCGGGGCGACCGAGGAGGAGTACGTCGAGATGCTCCTCGAGCGCGGCGTCTCCGGGATCATCTTCGTCTCCGGCCTGCACGCGGACACCGGCGCCGACCACGCGCGGTACCAGGCGCTGGTCGAACGCCGGCTGCCGGTGGTGTTCGTGAACGGCTGGCTGCCGTCGGTCGAGGCACCGTTCGTGTCGTCGGACGAGCACGCCGCGATGGAGCAGGCCGTCTCGCACCTCGTTGCCCTCGGCCACCGCCGGATCGGGTTCGCGTCCGGGCCGGAGCGGTTCATCGTCGTGCAGCGGAAGCTGGCCGGGTACCGGACCTCGATGAAGGCCCAGCTCGGGCTGTCGGACGAGGACCTGGACCCGATGGTTGCCCTGAGCATGTTCGGCGTCGAGGGCGGCGAGGCGGCCGGTCGGCAGTTGCTGGACGCCGGCGTCACCGCGGTCGTGTGCGGCTCCGACATGATGGCGCTCGGCGTGATCCGCGCCGCGCGCCAGCGTGGTCTCACCGTTCCGGGCGACATCTCGGTGGTCGGCTACGACGACGCGCCGATGATGGAGTTCACCGACCCGCCGATGACCACCATTCGGCAGCCCGTCCAGCCGATGGGTCTGGCCGCGGTCCAGTCCCTCCTCGAAGAGGTTCGCGGCCACACCACCCCGCACACCGAGTTCCTCTTCCGCCCCGAACTCGTGGTCCGCGGCTCAACCGGCCCCGCCCCGGCGTGAAACTCCGGCCCGGGGCCGTCCCCTGCCGGGCGACTCCGAGCCGGAGGCTCGTGGTGGACGTCCAGGCAGGCAGAACCCCCGAAATCGGGCCGTTTCAGCGCTGGAAACCGGGGTTCTGCCTGCGTGGCGGTCCTACTTGGAGGTGTGGAAGGCGGTCTTGGCGAGGTTGAAGCCGTTCGCCCACAGGGAGTTGACCTTCGAGCGCTCGGTCGAGTCCGGGTAGGCATTCGTGCACGACGGGCCGGGGCCGCCGCCGGACATCAGCTCGGAGCACGGGCCGGAGTAGTGGTCCGGCAGGCCGAGGACGTGGCCGGTCTCGTGCGCGACGATCCGGGTCTTGTCGTACTGCTGCGCCTGCGTGTAGTCGATGAAGACGTACCCGCTGCCGTGCCCGTCGGTGGACGCGTACGAGCCGCGCGGGTCGTTGCCCTCGGTGTAGTAGAAGTCGTAGTTGCTGCCTTCGGCGAGCTTCACGTTGCTCACCGACGAGTTCCAGATCTGCGCGCTGGACGAGATCTGGGACGCGAACGTCGGCGCGTCGACCGCGTACGTCACGGTCACGGCGGTGGCCTTGCGGCCGGACTTGGCCTGCTGGGCCATCTTGGCGCGGGCGGACTTCATCACGGCGTCGTAGAACGCCTTCGACGCGGCCTCGTCCTGCGGCGAGCCGACGTACGCGGCGCGGGTGGCGGCGGTGGAGGCGTTCGGGTTGGCGGCCTGCGCGGCAGTCGAGGGGGACGCTGCGAGCGCGGGAACGGCCAGTGCTGCGGCGGCGAGTGCCGCCAGACTGGTCAGGATACGGCGATGCGACATGGAGGGCCTCACTCCGAATCGGTGGCGGATAGCGACGGGCGGATTACCGATCGCCACTATCGGATGCTCCCAAGCGCTCCGGATTTCCGCAGCAGATCGCGGTAAATCGAGGGGTTAACCCGCGTCCCGTGCCGGCCGTTCTATGGCGGGCATAACTGGCGGGCTATGAGCGATCGCGGATGGTCAGGAACGCCCGGAGGTCGTTCGCGATCCGGTCCGGGTACTCGCCGTTGATCGCGTGCGAGGCGTCCGGGTAGTACGCGACCGTCTTCGTGCGCAGGGCGCGTTCGGCCGTACTGCGTGCGGTCTCGGGACGGTGCATCACCGAGCGTCCGGCGATGATCGCGAGCACCGGCATCGGTAGCGAGGACAGTTGTTGCTCGGTGATCCGTCCCGGCTGCGGCTGGTGCATCGTGTAGTTCTTCATCCCGGACTCGATCATGTCGGCGACCGGCACCTGCTCCACCGGTCGGCCGCCTGCGGTGTACGAGTTGAAGCTGTCCCGCCACGAGCGCGGCAGCCATTTCACGGCGGCCGGGAGTGAACGCAGCACGGTCTGCGCGGGGATCCGGTCGTACACATTGACCGGGTCGAGCGTTGTGACCGTGGCGATCCGGCCGGGGCGGCGAACGGCGAGATTCATCGCGGTCCAGCCGCCGATCGACATCCCGAGCAGGTTGAACCGCTGCTCCGGGAGAGCGGCGAGGGTCTGGTCCAGCCAGGCCGCCTTGTCCTCGTCGGAGGTGATCGGCCGGTTCTGGACGCTCATCCCAGGCTCGCCGAGCAGGTCGATCGCGTAGACGTCGGTGATCGCGAGCAGCGACTTCAGGTTGTCGGCCCACACCGGTGTCCCCGACGAGGTGCCCGGGAGCAGGACCAGCGGATCGAGACCGCCGTTCGCGCCGGCGTACGCGTACACACGGACGACGCCGTAGTCGGTGCGGATGTCGCGAACGGTCGTTGCGGCCGGGAGATCGCGCATCGCCACGTCGTACTTCGCGCGATAGTCCTCGTAGCCGGCAGCACTGTTCCAGTGGCCGACCGACGTAATCCTGGGCATGTAGCTCTCCTAACCGCTTGGTAGGTAATTCCACCATACGGTAAGTTGAGATCATGCCTTCAGCGCGCGGCCGGAACCTGACCTTCACCGAGGAGGCGCGCCGGGCGCAGTTGATCGACGTCACGATCGAGCTCGTCGCCGAGTACGGGTACGGCGCGACGTCGCTCGGGCGGATCGCGGAGAGTGCCGGCATCACGAAGGCCGGCGTCCTGTACCACTACCCGTCGAAACAGGCGCTCGTCGAGGCCGCGCACGCGGGCGTGCTGTCGGAGCTGGTGACCGCGGTCGGTGCGGCGGTCGACGCCGCGGGGCCGGCGGACGGCCCTGCGGCCTACATCCGGTCGATGGTCGGGCACCTGCGGGAGCGGCCGCGGCACGTACGGATGCTCATCGAAGCGATGACCTCGGCCGCGCCCCTCGCCGACTCGAAGGCGCGCTGGTCGGCGGTCGCGGACCTGGTGTCGTCAGCGCGGGCCGCCCGCGGCGTCAACGGTGATGTGGACGTCCGGACCGCGGCACTCGTCATCGGGGGTGGCATCGACGCGATCGTTGCCGAGTCCCTGGCCGACCCGTCGTACGACGCAACCACCGCCGCCGAACTCCTGATCACCGTTGTCGATCAGGGCCTGCTTGCCTGAGGGCCTAGCTTTCGCCGGGGATGCCGACGTTGAGGAGGCGGGCGCCGGGGCCGCGGGTGGAGAGGCGGTCCTCCTTGTTGTAGAGGTTGCAGCGCTGCAGGCTCAGGCAGCCGCAACCGATACAGGTGTCGAGGTCGTCGCGGAGGCGCTCGAGCTCGGAGATCCGCTCGTCGAGACGGCTGCGCCAGGACTTCGACAGCTTGCTCCAGTCGGCGCGCGTCGGCGTCCGGTCCTCGGGGAGCGAGTCCAGCGCCTGCTTGATCTCGGCCAGCGCCAGCCCGACCCGCTGCGCGGCCTGCACGAAGGCGATCCGGCGCAAGGTGCTGCGCTGGTACTGCCGCTGGTTCCCGGCCGTACGGCGGGACACGATCAAGCCCTGGTCTTCGTAGAACCGCAACGCCGACGCTGCCACTCCGGACCGTTGCGCGATCTCCCCGATCGAGAGCCAGTGCTCCTTGCTCGGGACGTTCTCGTCTCGCATACCGCCACCCTAGAACCCCCACCAAAAACTAAACCACCCTTGAACTACGCGAGCCCGCTCCCGCGGGCGCGAGCCCGCTCCCGCGGGCGGGAGCGGCACCTGACTCCGGACGACTTTGTGCATCAGGTCCGTGCCGGCGGCGCCGAACTTTGCGGATCTGGTGCACAAAGTCGTCCGGAGTCAGACCAGTTGGGCGGGTGGTGCGGTGGGGGGTGGGGTGGTCGGGGTGGTCGTCACGATCGGTTATACTTTTGTGGTGTCGGTGCGCGCGTCGCGTCACCAGAGTTGTTCCAGGCGCTCCGACCCGTCGGTTTCAGCAACCCGCTGAAGGTCCCGGCGACATGGGTGCAACGCGATAGCACCCGCAGGTCGATGCCCGTCTCCTGCTGAAGTACGTGTCCGGTCATGATTCGTGACCGGCGCTCACGTGCGGCTGCGATCCGGCGCCAATCGTCCGTGAATCGAGAGAGAGTTTGCGTGACCCAGCACCACCAGCACGACGACTCCGCCGACGGGCGGAGCAAGAAGCCACGACACAAGAAGCACCAGAACCAGTCGTACGGCGAACGCCTCGCGGCCGAGCCGAACTACGTCGCACCGCGGGAGACCTCGCGCGACGAGCGTCCCGTGAAGGGGTACCGCTCCGAGCAGCCCCGCTCGGACCGCGGCCAGCGCTCGTCCGACCGCCAGTACGACCGCAACGACCGGCCGTCCTACAACCGCGACGACAAGCCGGCGTACAACCGCGACGACCGCTCGTCGTACAGCCGTGACGACAAGCCGGCGTACAACCGGGACAACCGGTCGTCGTACAGCCGCGACGACAAGCCGCAGTTCAACCGGGACAGCCGGTCGTCGTACAGCCGTGACGACAAGCCGCAGTTCAACCGCGGCGACAAGCCGGCTTACAACCGCGACAACAACTCGTCGTACAACCGTGAAGACAAGCCGGCGTACAAACGTGACAGCAACCGGTCGTCGTACAGCCGTGACAACAACCGCTCGTCGTACAGCCGTGACGACAAGCCGGCGTACAACCGGGACAGCCGGTCGTCGTACAACCGTGACGACAAGCCGCAGTTCAACCGGGACAGCAACCGGTCGTACAACCGGGACGAGCGTTCGTCGTACCGGCGGGACGACCGGGCGCAGGGCGACCGGCCGCGCTTCAACCGCGACGACAAGCCGCGCTACGAGCGTGACGACCGGCCGCAGTACAGCCGCGACAACAACCGCGACAACAACCGGTCGTACGACCGGGACCAGCAGAGCGTCGCCAAGGACGTGCCGGTCGACCTCGGTACTGTTGCCGAGGACAACCAGTTCGCCGCGCTCGGGCTGGCGCCGCGGCTCGTGCAGCGGCTTGCCCGGGACGGCATCACCGCACCGGTCCCGATCCAGGCCGCGACGATCCCGGACGCGCTGGCCGGCAAGGACGTGCTCGGTCGCGGTCAGACCGG
>DASSDE010001134.1:0-5618 GCA_035697365.1 Kribbella sp.
CACCGAACGTCTAGCGGATGCCCGGCTCTACCTGTGCACGGACGCGCGTGCGAAGCAGGGTGACCTCGCGCAGTTCCTGGACGCCGCGCTGGCCGGTGGCGTCGACATCGTGCAGCTCCGGCAGAAGGAGATGGAGGCCGCCGACGAGTTGGCCGCGCTGGAGGTCTTCGCGGACGCCTGTCAGCGGCACGGCAAGCTGCTGGCGGTCAACGACCGCGCGGACATCGCGTTCACCGCGGGTGCCGACGTACTGCACCTGGGGCAGCGCGACCTGCCGGTGCACGCGGCGCGGGCGATCACCGGACCGGCGCCGATCATCGGCCGGTCGACGCACACGTTCAGCCAGGTGAACGCCGCGGTCGACGAGGTCGGGTCGGACTACTTCTGCGTCGGGCCGACCTGGGCGACGCCGACCAAGCCGGGACGTCAGGCGGCCGGTCTGGACCTGGTGTCGTACGCCGCCGGCCGTCGCCAGTCGAAGCCCTGGTTCGCGATCGGCGGCATCGACCTCGAGCGCCTCGACGAGGTGCTGGAGGCGGGCGCGACCCGCGTCGTCGTCGTCCGGGCAATCACCGAGGCCGACGACCCGGGGGAGGCGGCCGCCGCATTCAGCCGGAGGCTGCCGTGACCAACAACCCGAAGACCGCACGGATCGTCGCGGTCGTCGTGATCGCGATGCTGGTGCTCACCCTCGCCGCGTCGTTGTTCGGCTGCTCCGCGGACACCAAGGCCGGGTCGACCTCCGTCGATCCGACCAGCGGACTCAAGTACGTCGCCGTGGCGGACCTGCCGAAGGAAGCGCAGGAGACGCTCAAGCTGATCGACCAGGGCGGCCCGTACCCGTACAGCCGCGACGGCGTGGTGTTCGGCAACCTGGAGAAGATCCTCCCGAAGCACGACCGCGGTTACTACCACGAGTACACGGTGAAGACCCCGGGGGAGAAGGACCGCGGCGCCCGCCGGATCGTGACCGGCAACGGCGACGAGCGTTACTACACCGACGACCACTACAAGTCCTTCCGCCGCATCGCAGAAGACGGGGGAACCTCATGACTTCTTTACGCGTGCTGCTGGAGGAGGGGCTGCGGCCGGGGGTTTACCGGTGGCCGGCCGCTCCGGGGGCTGACGACGTACGGCGGGATGCTGCCGCCGCCGGGTTCGGGTTCGTACTGCTCGACACCGCCGAGATCCACGACAAGGCCGGGTTCCTGGACCTGTGCGCGACCGCGTTCGACCTGCCGCGCTGGTTCGGGCGGAACTGGGACGCGCTCGCCGACTCGCTGAGCGACCGGGGGACGGGCTCGCCCGAGGTGGTGCTGTGGACCGGGTTGCGCAACCTGCTCGAGCACGACCACGACACGGTTGACGTGGCACTGCAGATCTTCGCCGAGGACACCACGAACTCCGGCCAGCTCCGGGTCCTCGTCGACGAGGCGACCACGCCTGACCTGCTGAGCTCACTGCCGGTGTTGTAGGAGCTCCTGCAACTCGTCCAGGTCGGCGGCGAACAGGAGGTTGCGGCCGCGGTTGCTCTCCCGCACCCAGTCCGCCAGCGGTTCGCTCGCGGCAACTCGCTCCGCGATGTCACCGACCACGGCCAGCCCCATTCGGTACGAGACGAACTTCTGCGTGATCGCACCGGCGCGTCCGGTCCGCAGCTCGAAGAACTCGTCGCCCAGTTGTTCCGGTGTGAACGCGATCCACTCGGCCTGATGTCCGTAGTACGCATCGACGATGAGCTGCACCGCGGCAGCCTCGTCGGCGAGCGGTACTTCACTGACGTACACCTGAGCCATGTACCTCAAAGTACCCTAAGCGTCCTGATCGCGCCATTTATAGGGAATTCTAAGGAACTGCCTTACGCTGGCCGTTATGGCGCAGGAGCTGTACTCGGTGGAGCAGGTGGCGAACCGCCTGGGCCTGCACGTCCGGACGATCCGCAACTACGTCCGCGACGGCCGGCTGCGGGCCGTCCGGATCGGCAAGCAGTACCGGATCACCCGCGAGGACCTCGAGGAGTTCACCGGCACGCCGACCGCCGTGGCCGACGTCGACAGCTCCGCTCGGCACGTCGAGGCGTCGAGCATCGTCCACATCGACGCCGTGGACCGGGCCACCGCCGACCGGCTGACCACCCACATCCACGGCGCCCTGAACCAGCCCGAGGCCGTCAACCTCAAGGCCGAGACCATCTACGACGAGGAACGCGCCGTCCTGAAGGTCATCGTCCTCGGTCCGCTGCCGGCCACCGCCGACCTGCTCCGCCTGATCAACCTGCTGGCGGAGCAGTAACTACACGACTCGTGACGTGGCCGCGATCGCGAGGTCGGTGAGGGCCTTGCGGGCGGTGTCGTCGGCCAGCGGTGCGCGGTCGAGGGCGTCGAGCGCATCCTCGGTGCGATCGGTGATCAGGTCCTCGCTGGCCTGGACGGCGCGGGAGTCGGTGAGGATCTCGCGGAGCAGCTGAATCTCGTCGTCGTCCAGATCCGGGCGCCCGAAGAGCCGGTCGAACTCGGTCAGCTGGGCCTGCGACGCATGATCCACCGCGTACGCGATCAGCACCGTCCGCTTACCTTCGCGGAGGTCGTCGCCGGCCGGCTTCCCGGTCAGCGCCGGGTCGCCGAACACGCCGAGCAGGTCGTCGCGCAACTGGAACGCCTCGCCGAGCGGCAGTCCGTACCCGGACAGCGACGCGATCAGCCGCTCGTCCCCGCCGCCGAGCGCGGCGCCGATGTGCAGCGGCCGTTCGATCGTGTACGTCGCCGACTTGAACCGCAGGACGCGCAGCGCGAGGTCCATGTCGGACTCGCCGCTGGCCTGCGCGAGCAGGTCGAGGTACTGCCCGGCCGTCACCTCGACCCGGACCGCGTCGAAATACTGCTCGGCGCGCGCGAGGGCCGCCGCGTCGAAGCCGGACGTGTGCAGCAGCTCGTCCGCCCAGATCAGGCAGAGGTCGCCGAGCAGGATCGCGGCGCCGACACCGAACCCGACCGGGTCGCCGCCGTGCCCGCTCTTCGCGGCACGCTCGCGCTGCAGTGCCTCGAACCGGCGATGCGCGGCCGGCGCACCCCGGCGTACGTCCGAGGAGTCCATCACGTCGTCGTGCACGAGCGCGCTGACGTGCAGCATCTCCAGACTCGCCGCGGCGGGCAGGATCGGCAGCGCCGGATCTCCACCCGCGGCGCGGAAACCCCAATAGCAGAAGGACGGACGCAGCCGCTTGCCCCCGCTGGTCGCGTCCCGCGCGGCCTGCACCTGCTCGGCCAGCTCCGGCCCGATCGCCGCCAGCCGCTCCTCCTGCCGGTCGAGGAACTTGCTCAGCGCCTGCTGGATCCCGCCCGGGATGTCGACATCGTCCACGTCTCGGAGCGTAGTCGGTGGGCAGACGTCAGTACTCACCGCGGGTAACCTGAACGGCATGGCGAACGGACTTCCCTCGACGCTTCCCGGCGGTGCGCCGACGATCCGCGAGCTGCTCGCGTCCGGGGAGCGCTCGTTCTCGTTCGAGTTCTTCCCGCCGAAGACGCCCGAGGCCGAGGAGGTGCTGTGGCGTTCGATCCGCGAGATCGAGCAGCTGCGACCGACGTTCGTCTCGATCACGTACGGCGCCGGCGGCACCACCCGGGACGGCACCATCCGCGTCACCGAGCGGGTCGCGCAGGACACCTCGCTGACGCCGCTCGGGCACCTGACCTGCGTCGCACACTCCCGCGACGAGCTCCGCTCGGTGATCGGCGCGTACGCGGGCTCCGGCGTCCGGAACATGCTCGCTCTGCGTGGCGACCCGCCGGGCGGCCCGAACCAGCCGTGGGTCGCGCACCCCGAGGGGCTCAACCACGCGATCGAGCTGGTCGAGCTGATCCGGTCGCTCGGTGACTTCTGTGTCGGCGTCGCGGCCTTCCCGGACAAGCACCCGGAGGCGGTCTCGCTCGAGGCGGACGCGCAGGTGCTGGCTGCGAAGGCGCAGGCCGGCGCCGACTACGCGATCACCCAGATGTTCTTCGGCGCCGACGACTACTTCCGGCTGGTCGACCGGGCCGCCGAGCTCGGCTGCGACATACCGGTGCTGCCGGGCGTCATGCCGGTGACGAACATCAAGCAGATCCAGCGGATGGCGGATCTGACCGGCATGGCGTTGCCGGACGCCGTCACCGCCCGGCTGCTCGCCGTCGAGGACGAGCCGGCCGCGGTCCGGGAGGTCGGTGTCGAGATCGCCACCGAACTGTCCGAACGGCTGCTGGCCGGCGGCGCGCCCGGCATCCATTTCATTACCTTGAACAGATCGACCGCAACCCGACAGGTCTTCCGCAACCTTCAGAGCGCCGTCGTATCCTGAGCCAATGGCTGACCCGTCGGACCTGTTGATCGACCGTACGCTCGTCCTGCTCCGGCACGCGAAGGCGGTGCCGCCGGAGACCAGACCGGATCTGCCTGATCTCGAGCGCCCGCTCGCCGACCGCGGCCGCGCCGACGCGGGCGCCGCCGGCCGGCACCTCGTTGCCCAAGGCATCGAACCGGACCTGGTCCTGTGCTCGCCGTCGAAGCGCACCCGTGAGACCTGGAAGTGCGTCGCCGACGCAGGCGTCGTCGCCAAGGACGTCTGGTACGACAAGCGCGTCTACAACGCCGACACCGACGCACTGCTCGACGTCGTCCACGAGGCACCCGCCGAGGCCCGTACGCTGCTCGTCGTCGGCCACGCCCCAGGCATCCCGTGGCTCGCCGACGAGCTCGCCCTGGACGGCACCAGCCCGGAGCGTGTCGAGCTCACCCAGAAGTACCCGACCACCGGCCTCGCGATCCTGCACCTCACCTGCCACTGGGCAGCGCTGGCCGCCGACGACGCCGACCTGGTCGAGTACGTCGTCCCCCGCGGCTGACCCTTACGTCCGAAGATCCGCGGTGTCCAGCGCTCGGATCTTCGGACGCAAGTGGTGTCAGGGGAGCCAGTGCGTCGTGCTGTTGACCGTAATGAGGCGTTGGGTGGCTCGGGTGAGGACCACGTAGAGAGCGCGGACGCCGCCTAGCGTGTCGCTGACGATCCGGTCCGGCTCGACGACCACCACAGCGTCGTACTCGAGGCCCTTCGAGTCCAGCGGGCTGACGGCGACCACTCGCGGGTCGCCGATCTCGGCGAGCACCGGGTCAACCGCGCGCCGGAGCGCCGGCGGCACGATCACGCCAACCGTGCCCTCGACCAGTTGGAGCAGCTCCGTCGCCGCGTCGGCCGCGGCCTCGGCCACCTTGCCGGCGTCGAAGATCCGGTGCTCCGGATCCACCCCGGTACTGCGGACCGCGTTCGGCAGGTCGGCGTCCGGGAGCGAGCGCCGGATCACCTCACCGGCGAACGCGTAGATCTCGGCCGAGTTCCGGTAGTTGGTGGACAGCCGGAACGTGTGCCGCTGCAGGTGCGACAGCATCGAGTCCATCGCGGCCTGGGCCTCGGCCGGGTCCCGCCAGGAGCTCTGCGCCAGGTCGCCGACGATCGTCCAGCTCGCCTGCGGCCCGCGCCGCGTCACCATCCGCCACTGCATGGGGGACAGGTCCTGCGCCTCGTCGACCAGGACGTGCGCGTACTCCTCCGGCTCGTCGGCTTCGCGGGCGGCCGCGGCTCGCGC
>DASSDE010001135.1:0-4838 GCA_035697365.1 Kribbella sp.
CCGGCACCTCGGTAGGTCGGCACCTCGGTAGGTCGGCACCTCGGTAGGCGTGGGCAGGGCGGTAGGCGTACGGACCGGCGAGTGCGGCAGGTTGGAATGTCGATGGTGCGGCAGGTCAGGGGGCGCTACATGAGTGGCAGGAGTGGCAAGGCGGGGTGTGGCAGGGGGTGGGGCGGCGGCAGAGGGGCGGGCGTGGCAAAAGGGGTCGCTTGAGGGGGTGGGAGGGGGCATTCTTGGGCGGTGATTTCTCCGCTTTGGGGGTCGGGGTTTCGGTACTTTGCTGGTGGGCAACTGGTTTCGCTGTTGGGTAGTTCGATGGCGCCGATCGCGTTGACGTTTGCGGTGCTGGATGCGTCGGGCAATCCGACGGAGCTTGGTGTTGTGCTCGCGGCACGTATGGTCCCGATGTTGTGCTTCATCTTGGTCGGTGGCGCGGTGGCCGACCGATTCCCCAGGCGCACCGTACTGATCGCCGCCAACGCCGGTGGAGCCTTGACGCAGGGCGCCGTCGCGGCCGTACTGATCACTCACAACTACGACCTCCTGCTGATCAGCGTGTTGAGCGCGGCCAACGGCGTACTGGACGCGTTGACCTCCCCAGCGCTGCGAGGTCTCGTACCCGAACTGGTCGCGCAGGACCAATTGCGCAAGGCAAACGCCTTGCTCAGCTCGGTACGCAACGCGACCAAGCTCATCGGACCTGCGCTCGCCGGCGTGCTCGTGGCGACGGCAGGCAGCGGCCCCACGATCGCGATCGACGCCGTCAGCTACCTCCTCGCGGCACTCATCCTCGGCCAACTGCGACCCACCACAGGCAAACCAGAGGCCCCGCGCGGCACAAGGTTCACAACGCCCGCACGGCCCACACGGCCCACCTGGCCCACCCGACGTGCGAACACTGCGACAGCCATGTTTGCCGACATCAGGCGTGGCTGGGACGAGTTCAAGGCGATCCGATGGGTCTGGGCCGTCACCCTCTCCTCCGCTCTGATGAACCTCGCCAACACCGGCGTCTGGCAGGTCCTCGGCCCACCGCTCACGAAGAACCTCGCAGGCGAGGCGACCTGGGGCCTCGTCCTCAGTACGCGCGGCATAGGCCTGCTCGTCATGAGCGCACTGATGTATCGCTTGGTCGTACGGCACCTGCTCCGCACCGGCCAACTCCTCAGCGCCCTAGGAGCACTCCCACTCCTAACCCTCGCACTAGGACTGCAACCTGCCTGGCTCCTAGCCACAGCCTTCGCGGCCGGCATCGGGTTCTCGATCTCCGGCGTCAGCTGGGACACCTCGTTGCAGGAGCACATCGATCGCGGCGTCCTGTCCAGGATCTCGTCGCTCGACGATCTGTTCTCGTTCATCGCGATCCCGATCGGCTTGCTCGCGGCCGGACCACTGGCCCACAGGTTCGGGGCGCAGCGAGTCACGCTGGTCGCTGCCGTGATCTATCTGCTGTCGGCATGGGGTTCGTTGCTGTTCAAGGACGTTCGGGAACTCCCGCACGGGGTCAGGGCCGCTTGAGCGAGGCGAGTTCGGTACGGTTCGCGACGCCGAGCTTCGCGTACACGTGGGCCAGGTGAGTCTTGACGGTGCCTCGGCTCATGAAGAGACGTTCGGCGATCGAAGGATTGCTGAGCCCCTCGACGGCGAGCGCGACGACCTGTTGCTCGGTCGGTGTGAGGCTGGCCCAGCCGGACGACGGTCTGCCGCGGGCTCCTCGGGTACGACGGGCATAGGCGACGGCCTCGTCCAACGGAAGCGCCTCGCCGGCCACCGGCAATCGTGGACGATCGGCAGGGACAGCCAGACCAAGCTCGGTACGGGCGGCGGCCGCGGCTGTCGCCAGCCGAACGGCGTCCGCGGAGCGATTGGTGTGATTCGCCAGCAGGGCAAGGGATTCCAGGCTGTCGATGACGTACGTCCGCAGGCCGTGATCGACGCGGATCGTCAACGCCTCGTGCATGAGCTCGGCAGCCTTGTCCGGATTGTCGACGATCTGGACCAGGCCGAGCTGGTCGAGGGCGTCGGCGAGGATCCGGGGCAGGTTGTAGCGCCGCGCCAGTTCGGCTGCACGCTCGAGCAACTCACCGGCGTCCTCCCCCAGCGCGCGCCTGGCCGCCGCGACCGTCGGCAACAGCATTGCCGGCGCGAACGTTCCGGCGAGCGGACTGTCGGGCGCGGTGTCACGGGCCAGCCATTCGATGGCGGCACCGTACTCCCCGGTCCACAAGGAGATCAGCCCCATCACCTGCCCGAGATTCGACACGACGGACCCCGCCGTGTCGGCCAGCTCGACCAGTGGCCGCATCAGCTCGCGTGCCTCGTCAGGACGGCCGGTACGCACCAGAACCGCGGCCAACTGCGCGCGGGCGGCGCCGACGCGGTGGAAGTCGGCGAGCGGCTCCGCGGCGGCGAGGGCGCGTTCGGCGATCTCGACGGCCTTCAAGGGTTCGCCGGTGGAGATAAGGCTCTCGGACCAGACGGTGAGTACGGTCGACGCGATGCCCCGCTCGCCGCTGGTGATCAAGCCGTCGGCGGCGCGATCGAGCAACGGACGGAGCTCGTCGTGACGGTCCCACAGCGACAGCAGTACGCACTGCAAGGCGACGTTGGCGTTCCGGGCCGCCTCGTTGCCGATCCCATCGGCGAGCCGCACGCCCTCGGCCGTCAGGCCCCATGCCTTCTCGAAGTCGGTGAAGAACTCCCCAACCGCAACGAGCGCGAGGAACAGCGACCGTAGCCGGTCGTCGCCGAGTTCGGTGGCGAGGTCCAGTCCGCGGCCGGCGGCGTCGTAGCCGAAGGGATCGACGGTGTCGGCGACCGTCGCGTACGCGTACAGCAAACGGGCCTGCAGCAACGTCCGGTCGTCGGGGACAAGGTCGATCGCCCGACGCAGGTAGCCGATGCCCTCGGCGCCGGTCGCCTGCAGGTTCCAGAGCCAGCGGAGAGCTGCGGCGAGGCGGCGGCCGCGTTCGGGGTCGGCGGCGGACAGGCCGTGTTCGAGCGCGGCCCGGTAGTTCTCGCGATCCGGCTCGATGAGCGCGCGCCAGGCGTCACGATCCTCGTCCAGCAAGGGTTCCGCGGCCTCGGCGACCTGAAGGTAGTGATCAAGATGGCGGTCCCGCGCGCCGTCGTCTCCGGCGAGACGGGTTCCGGCATACTCCCGGATCGTCTCCAGGAGCCGGTACCGACCGCTCTCGGCGACCACAAGCGATTTGTCGACAAGCCGCGCCAGGAGGTCCAGTACGGCAGGCTCCTCGGCGACCGCTTGCACCGCAGAGAGCGTGAACCCACCGGAGAACACCGCGAGCCGCCGGAACACCCGCCGCTCGTCCTCGTCCAGCAGGTCGTAACTCCAGTCGATCGAGGCGGCCAACGTACGCTGCCGCGCCGCCACGCCGCGGACGTTCTTCGTGAGCAGCCCGAACCGATCGCTCAGCCCCACCTCGATCTGCATCGGGGTCAACGTACGGGTCCACGCCGCAGCGAGCTCGAGAGCCAGCGGGATCCCGTCGAGCCGCTCACAGATCGAACCAACAGCCTCGCTCACGTCCGGCGCCCCGGGCTGAGCCACGGTGGAGCGTTCCAGGAAAAGGGCTCGCGCCTCGTCCGGAGACAGCGCGGGGACCTGCCACGTGGATTCGCCGGGGATGTTGAGGGGTTCCCGACTGGTGGCGAGGACGCTGATCTCCGGGCAACCCGTCTGCAGTGCAGCGACGAATTCGGCCACGCCGTCGATGATGTGTTCGCAGTTGTCGAGGCAGATCAACGCACGCTTGGTCCGCAGTTGCCCGATCAGCAGCCGGTCCCCGGGCTCGACGAGCAGACCGATCGCGGCCGCAACCGCCTCGGGGAGCTGCGAACCGTCGGTGAGAGCCGAGAGGTCCGCCCACCACACGCCGTCGGGCCAACGCTCGGCGAGGTCCGCGGCGGTCTGCGCCGCCAGGCGCGTCTTCCCGCTGCCACCGGGTCCGGTCAACGTGACGAGACGACTGCCGGACAGTTGCGTACGGAGCGCGGCGACCTGCGTCGCCCGGCCGACGAAGCTGGTCAGCATCACGGGCAGGTTGTTCGGCACCAGATCGAGCGAACGCAGCGGCTCCCCGGTCGACGTCAGCTCGAAGATCCGTTCCGGAGCACCGAGATCCCGCAGCCGGTGCATTCCCAGGTCGAAGACGTCGGGCAGGCCAACGGCAGTCGTTGCGGTGAGCAACGTCTGCCCGGGGTTCGCGATCGCGAGCAGTTGCTCGGCATGCCGGACGGCAGGAGTCACCACCGGCGCAGTGTGAACAGCGATCCGGAGCAGTCCCCCAGCCGGGGCCAACGCTGCCGACGCGCGGAGCGTTTGGGCGGCGGCGATCGCGTCCGACACCGATGCGTACACCAACAGCGGCCAGCCCGCTTCCCGGCGTACCAGCCGCTCCCCCGGCAGCTCGGAGACCAGGCCGGCCAGCCTGGCGTACGCCGGCGCGCTCGCGGCCCCGGCGTACGAAGCAGTCAGAACTGTCACCCCACCCATGGCGGTCAGTCTGCCATTCGCTCCGTGTGGGGTCGCCATTGTGAACAGTATTCGCTACCCTCCCGATCAGGGGGTCGAGGGAGTGAGGAGCCCGATGGCAAACACCGCATCCACCGACCACGGACGATTCGCACTACCGACCAAGAACCTGCCCGCACCGCAGGTTCGCGACCTTCCCGAGCCACCCGCGAACACCTGGAAGATCATCGGCCCCGGCATGGTCGGCGCCGGGGTGGGGCTGGCCTCGGGGGAATTCATCCTCTGGCCGTACATCTCCAGCCAGGTCGGCCTGGTGTTCCTCTGGGGCGCCGTCGTCGGCGTG
>DASSDE010001136.1:0-2335 GCA_035697365.1 Kribbella sp.
CGCCGGATCATCCACAACAGCGTCGGTGGTGACGCCGAGACCGCCGTGATCTTCTGCGGCTCCGGTGCCACCGGCGCGATCGACAAGCTGATCGGGATCATGGGGCTGCGGATCCCGGCCGAGCTCGACGACACCTACCACCTGACCGACCAGATCCCGCCGGAGCGCCGGCCGGTCGTCTTCATCGGCCCGTACGAGCACCACTCGAACGAGCTGCCCTGGCGCGAGTCGATCGCGGACGTGGTGCTGATCAGCCAGGACGCGGACGGCCACATCGACATCGATCAACTGGAGTCACGTCTGCAGCAGTACGCGGACCGCCCGCTGAAGATCGGCTCGTTCTCGGCGGCGAGCAACGTCACGGGCATCGTCAGCAACACGCGGCGGGTGTCCGCGCTGCTGCACCGGTACGGCGCGCTCTCGTTCTGGGACTGCGCCGCTGCCGCGCCGTACGTCGAGATCGACATGTACGGCGGCCGCGATCAGGACCCGCTGTCGTACAAGGACGCGATCTTCCTCAGCCCGCACAAGCTGATCGGCGGCCCGGGCACTCCGGGTGTACTGGTCGCTCGCCGCGAGCTGCTCCGGAACCGGGTCCCCGACGTACCGGGTGGGGGAACGGTTGCGTACGTGAACCCGCTGGAACACCGGTACCTGGAGGACCCGGTGCACCGCGAGGAGGGCGGGACGCCGGCGATCATCGGATCGATCCGGGCCGGTCTGGCGTTCCAGCTCAAGCAGGCGGTCGGGATCGACGTGATCCGCGCCCACGAGGATGCGTACCTGCGGCGCGCCGTCGAGGCGTGGAAGGACGAGCCGAACCTGCAGATCCTCGGCAACCTGGACGCCGAGCGGCTGTCGATCGTCTCGTTCGTGGTGAAGGCGCCGTCCGGGCGGTACCTGCACCACAACTTCGTCGTCGCGCTGCTGAACGACCTGTTCGGCATCCAGTCCCGCGGCGGCTGTTCGTGTGCGGGCCCGTACGGTCACACGCTGCTCGGCATCGACCTCGCCCGGTCGCACGAGTTCGAGCAGGAGATCGTGCACGGCTGCGAGGGGATCAAACCGGGCTGGGTGCGGGTCAACTTCAACTACTTCATCTCGGAGGCGGTGTTCGAGTACGTCGTCGAGGCCGTCAAGCTTCTCGCCCGCGACGGCTGGCGGCTGCTCGGCGACTACCGCTTCGACCCCGCGAACGGCCTGTGGCGGCACCACCGGGGCCCGGTCGAGCCGCCCCTGCGGCTCTCCCAGGTCGGGTACGACGCCGACGGTCGGCTCAGGTACCCACGACACGATCACACAGCGCCCGAGTCCGCACTCGACGACTACCTGGCCGAGGCCCGCGACCTGCTGGCGACCTGCGACCAGGATCGCGTCGACCCCGAGGGCCACGTCAACACCGGCTTCGACCACCTCCGCTGGTTCGAACTCCCGTCACGCTGCCTGACCCACGATTAGCGCCGTTTCGGGAGACCGGCTGAGTATGGTCTGAGGGTGAGTAACGAGGGCGAGGGCGAAGGCGAGAGCCTGCTGACGGTGCTGGTGGCGCTGTCCGCGAATCTGTTGATCGCGATCGCCAAGACGGTTGTGTCGGTGATCACCGGATCCGCCTCGATGACGGCGGAGGCGGCGCACTCGTGGGCCGACACCGGCAACGAGGTGTTTCTGCTGGTCGGGGAGCGGCGGGGACGTAAGCCGGCCGACCGGACGCATCCGCTCGGCTACGGCCGCGTCGGGTACGTCTGGTCGATGTTCGCCGCCTTCGGCCTGTTCACGGTCGGTGCCGCGGTGTCGGTGTGGCACGGGGTCCAGTCGCTGCAGCACGGCGAGGCGGAGGGTACGTCGTACGGCTGGGCGTACGCCGTGCTCGGCGTCTCGTTCGTACTCGAGGGGATCTCGTTCCTGCAGGCGTTGCGGCAGACCAAGGCCGGCGCGCTGGAGCGGATGTTGCGGCCCTGGCGGTACGTGCGGCTCACTTCCAATCCAGTACTGCGGGCAGTGTTCGTCGAGGACCTGTCGGCACTGATCGGCATCCTGATCGCGACGCTGGCGATCCTGATGCATCAGATCACCGGCAACGCGGCGTGGGACGCGATCGGGTCGATCGTGGTCGGCGTCCTGCTCGGCGTGGTCGCGCTGTTCCTGATCAGCCGGAACATGGACTTCCTGACCGGTGAGGCGGTCACGCCGCTGGCCCAGAACCGGGTGCTGCGCGCACTGCTCGAGCACCAGGACATCGAGCGGATCACCTTCCTGCACATGGAGTGGGTCGGCGCCGACCGGATCTTCCTGGTCGCCGCGGTCGATGTCACCGGCAACGATGTCGAGTCGGAGG
>DASSDE010001137.1:0-3454 GCA_035697365.1 Kribbella sp.
CCGTCCTGGTCGGGGTCGGCGATGCCGGCGGCGACCATGCGGTCGAAGGTCGACATGCCGGCGATCACGTGGCCGAGGACGGTGTAGTTCGGGTCGATGTTGGCGAACGAGTGCACGACGAAGAACTCCGACCCGTTGGTCCCCGGACCCTGGTTGCCGTAGGCAACAGTGCCGCGCGGGTACGTCTCCTGGCCGGTGACCTCGTCCGGGAACTTGTAGCCCGGCCCGCCCTCCTCCTGGCGGTAGATGTCACCGCACTGCAGCACCCCGAGGCGGGACGAGTTCGTCAGCCGGAAGCACTGGGTGAAGTCGTAGAACCGGCTCTTCACCAGGTGTACGAAGTTGTGCACGCCGCACGGCGCGTTCGCCCGGTCCATCCGGACCACGAACGGCCCGTAGTTGGTGACGAAGTACACGTCGACAGTGCCCTTGGCGCGGGCGTTCGCGGACGGGATCCGGACCGGCTTCGCGGCCGGGTTCTCCGGCGTCGGGGTGAACTCGCACTTGACCACCGGCTTCGGATGCCGGCCGGGCCCCGCGGACACAGCGGACGCAGCGGACACTGCAGACGCGGTGGTCGTGGAGAGAGTGGTCAGCGTCGTCGCGACCAGCGCGGTCGCGATCAGGGCGGGAATCGATCGCTTCATCGACACACCGTAGTACGCCGATCGCTTTCTGCAGAGGTTTCTGAAGCTTTTCGTCGCGGACTCGATCATCCGCCGCTTCCCGCCTAAGGTGATGCGGTCCGCTGCGGAAGGTGAGTGTGTGAACGGCGAGGTACTGGCAGGTCGGTACCGGTTGCTGACCCTGCTGGGCAGGGGCGGTGCGGGTGAGGTGTGGCGGGCCGAGGACACGATCCTGGCTCGGCAGGTGGCGGTGAAGCTGCTGCGCAGCCTCGACGGCGACCCGATGGACTCGGTCGAGCGGTTTCGCGCCGAGGCTCAATCAGCCGCTCGATTGACGCACCCGAACGTGGTCGCGACCTACGACGTCGGCACCGAGGGCGACCACGTGTTCCTGGTGATGGAGCTCGTACCGGGGCCGGACCTGGCTCAGCTGATGCGTACGTCGGGACTCCCGGCAGCCGCCCTCGTCGAGGACATCGCCACCCAAGGCGCCCTGGCGCTCGACGCGGCGCACGCGGCCGGCATCGTCCATCGGGACGTGAAACCCGGCAACCTGCTGCTGGCGCCGGACGGCACGCTCAAGATGACCGACTTCGGGATCGCCAAGCGGGCCGGCAACGAGACGACCGGCCTGGGTGTCCTGCTCGGTACAGCGTCGTACGTGTCGCCGGAGCAGGTCCGTGGTGAGCCCGCCACGCCGGCCAGCGACTGGTACGCGTTCGGCTGCGTGCTGCACGAGCTGCTGACCGGTACGCCGCCGTTCACGGGGCCGACCGTCGACGTGGTCATGCGGCAGCACCTCGACGTACCGCCGTCGCCGATCACCCGGACCGACGTACCGGCCGAGCTGGCGAACCTCGTCACGCACCTGCTGGCGAAGAACCCCTCGGCCAGGCCGTCGTCGGCCGGTGAAGTCGCTGCACTGCTCAACACTCCAGCAAACACACAGGTGCTCGCTGTGCAGCCCCCTGCCGTGCTGCCCGGTCCTGTGGAGCCGGCTGGTGCGGGAACGGCTGGCGCGGAGCCGCTCGGCATCGGGCAGTGGGAGGACGAGCCCAGCTCGCACCGTGCGGCCAAGCGCCCCTTCCCACTCGCCCGGGTCGGTATAGGTGCCGCCGTGGTGCTCGCAGCCATCAGCGGGCTGCTCCTGCTGCGTGAGGGCGTCAGTAACGACCCGCCGACCGCACAGGCCGGTGGTACGCCGTCGGTACCCGTCAAGAAGGCCACCACCGCTCCGAAGACGACTGCGACACCGAAGCCCACGCCGACGCCCACTGCGACCAAGACGACGCCGACCAAGAAGCCGACCACGCCCAAGCCGACGCAGAACCCACGCGCCGTCCTGGTACAGCGGCTGCGCTCGCTGGCGGCACAGGTACGCGCCACGCAGCAAAACAGCCACAGCAAGGCGCCACGCGACGCAGCCCACCAGCTTGACCAGGCAGCTCAGTCAGTCGACCAGGGCGACCTCCAGTCCGCCGCCCAGCACTTCTACGAAGCCCGCCAACGACTAGCAGAAGCCCAACAACGCCACCGCTGGCAAGCCACCCCACAAATCGCCACGGCGTTCTCGACCATCGCACAGTCGCTCCCACGCCCTCAGCACCACGACGACGAGTGAGCCACACGACCTCTGGCAGGTGGTCGGTGTCACAGCGGGTGTTGGGGTCGTGCCGGGATGCTGGGAACCGCGATACTCGCGGGTAAGCCGGTCGAAGGAGGCGCACGATGAGCAGGTTGCAGCAGACCGAGGGGCTGACCGACGTCCAGCAGGAGATCCTGAAGACGGTCCGGGCCTTCGTGGAGGCGGAGATTCTCCCGGTCGCCACCGAGCTCGAGCACCGCGACGAGTACCCGACCGAGATCGTCGAGGGCCTGAAGGAACTCGGCCTGTTCGGGCTGATGATCCCCGAGGAGTACGGCGGCCTCGGCGAATCGCTGCTGACGTACGCGCTGTGCGTCGAGGAGATCGCCCGCGGCTGGATGAGTGTCTCCGGCATCATCAACACGCACTTCATCGTCGCGTACATGCTGCTCCAGCACGGCACCGACGAGCAGAAGCAGAAGTACCTGCCGCGGATGGCCACCGGCGAGGTCCGGGGCGCGTTCTCGATGTCCGAGCCGGGCTGTGGCTCCGACGTGTCCGCGATCAAGACCAAGGCCGTCAAGGACGGTGACGGCTACGTGATCAACGGTCAGAAGATGTGGCTGACCAACGGCGGCTCGTCGAACCTGGTCGCGGTGCTCACCAAGACCGACGAGGGCCAGGACTCGGTCTACAAGAACATGACCACGTTCCTGGTCGAGAAGGAGCCCGGGTTCGGTGAGGTCGACAAGGGTCTGACCGTGCCGGGCAAGATCGAGAAGATGGGGTACAAGGGCGTCGACACCACGGAGCTGGTGTTCGACGGGTACCGGATCGACGGCGCGCAGATCCTCGGCGGCGTACCGGGCAAGGGTTTCTACCAGATGATGGACGGCGTCGAGGTCGGGCGCGTGAACGTCGCGGCCCGCGGGTGCGGGGTCGCGCGGCGGGCGTTCGAGCTGGGGATCTCGTACGCGCAGCAGCGCGAGACGTTCGGGAAGAAGATCGCCGACCACCAGGCGGTGCTGTTCCGGCTCGCCGACATGGCGGTCAAGGTCGAGGCGGCGCACGAGCTGATGGTGAAGGCCGCGCGGAAGAAGGACAGCGGGTCCCGCAACGACTTCGAGGCCGGCGTCGCGAAGTACCTGGCCAGCGAGTACTGCGCGCAGGTCGTGGAGGACTCGTTCCGCATCCACGGCGGCTACGGCTTCTCCAAGGAGTACGAGATCGAACGCCTCTACCG
>DASSDE010001138.1:0-2643 GCA_035697365.1 Kribbella sp.
GCGGTGCACGACCCCCCGGAAATACGCTCGCCGGGGGGTCGTGCGACGCGTGGCCTTGGTTCGCGGATTACAATGGACTGTTGCCGCCGCCTGACCAGCGAGCAGCCGCGAACAGCAGTACCCAAAGACTCAGCAACACCCTGAGCTACATCAGTCGTACCGTCGTACAAAACCCTGCGTCAGACGAGAGGTAATTCGTGTCGTCCAGCTCGTCCGAGAACCTTCCCGCCGAGCCGGCCCGGGCCGTGGCCGCCACCGCCCGCAGCACGGCTCCGAGGACCAGCGCCCGAGTGACCGACCCGGCCGCCAAGAAGGTGGCCGCGAAGAAGGCCGCGGTGAAGGCCGCCGGCACCAAGGAGGACGGTATCCCCGCGAAGAAGGCCGCTGCCAAGAAGGCTACGGCGAAGAAGGCAGTGTCCGAGGCGGGTCTGTCCATCGACCCGAAGACCGGCAAGCCGCGCGCGCTGGACGACGTGGACGAGGCGGACTTCAGCCCCGAGGCGGTGAAGCCGCTGGAGAAGGAGCTCACCGAGGACCAGGGGTTCATCGTCTCCGAGGCCGACGAGACCGACGAGCCCGAGCAGCAGGTGATGGTCGCCGGCGCCACCGCGGACCCGGTCAAGGACTACCTGAAGCAGATCGGCAAGGTCCCGCTGCTGAACGCCGAGCAGGAGGTCGAGCTCGCGAAGCGGATCGAGGCCGGCCTGTTCGCCGAGGAGCAGTCCGCCGACGAGGCGAACAAGCTCAAGGAGAAGGTCCGCGACGAGTACGAGTGGATCTCCGAGGACGGCCGCCGCGCCAAGAACCACCTGCTCGAGGCCAACCTGCGCCTGGTGGTGTCGTTGGCCAAGCGCTACACCGGCCGCGGCATGCTGTTCCTGGACCTGATCCAGGAAGGCAACCTCGGTCTGATCCGTGCGGTCGAGAAGTTCGACTACACCAAGGGCTACAAGTTCTCGACGTACGCGACCTGGTGGATCCGGCAGGCGATCACCCGGGCGATGGCCGACCAGGCCCGCACCATCCGGATCCCGGTGCACATGGTCGAGGTCATCAACAAGCTGGCCCGGGTCCAGCGGCAGATGCTGCAGGACCTCGGCCGGGAGCCCACTCCGGAGGAGCTCGCCAAGGAGCTCGACATGACCCCGGAGAAGGTCATCGAGGTGCAGAAGTACGGCCGTGAGCCGATCTCGCTGCACACGCCGCTCGGTGAGGACGGCGACTCCGAGTTCGGTGACCTGATCGAGGACTCCGAGGCGATCGTGCCGGCCGAGGCGGTCTCGTTCACGCTGCTCCAGGAGCAGCTGCACGCGGTCCTCGACACACTCTCCGAGCGCGAGGCCGGTGTGGTGTCGATGCGCTTCGGTCTCACCGACGGCCAGCCGAAGACGCTCGACGAGATCGGCAAGGTCTACGGCGTGACCCGCGAGCGGATCCGCCAGATCGAGTCCAAGACCATGTCGAAGCTCCGCCACCCGTCCCGCTCCCAGGTCCTCCGGGATTACCTGGACTGATGTCATGACGCAGTGGATCGCCGGCGTGCTTGCGTCGGTGATCCCTGTGTTCGAGACGGCTTCGATGGCCGCCGCCGTGCTCACGGCGGCGGCTTTGCTGTTGGCGCTGGTTGTGGTCGCGCGTTCGGCCGCGCGCTTCCCGGGTCACCAGGCCGCGCCGCTGCTCGCGCGCGCTTCGTCGGTCCGGCACCGCGCCGAGCAGACAGTCTTCCTCCGGCTGCGCGATCCCAACGCCGCCGGCCACCCCCGCCCACGAGCCCCAGGACAGTAGCGCCCGCGCCGCCGAACTCTGCCGCCTTCCGCGAGCGGTTCGGTGCAGCGCGCACGTCTACGCGTTCCTTCTCACTCGTGGAGTTCTGCCATGCCTTCCTTCCTGGAGGCGCCGGTCGCCGGTGCCTATCACTTGCTCACCTCCCTCGTCTCCTTGCTGCAGCCGTTCGCCGGCACGTACGCCGCCGTGATCGCGATCGTGGTCTGCACTCTCCTCGTCCGGCTGTGCCTCGTCCCGCTGAGCGTGCGGGCGCAGCGCGGGTCCAAGGCCCGCGCCGAGCTGCTGCCGCAGTTGAAGCAGCTCACGGACAAACATCGCGACAATCCGGAACGCCTGCAGCGTGAGGTCGCCAAACTGCAGTCCGAGTCCGGTACGTCGCTGTTCGCCGGGTTCCTGCCGACGCTCGCGCAGCTGCCGTTCTTCTGGCTGATGTACACGCTGTTCTCCCGCGCGATGGTCGCGGGGGAGTCGAATCACCTGATCAGCGGCAGTCTGCTCGGCGCGCCACTCGGCACCCACTGGCCGATCCTGACCGGTACGCCCGCGTACGTGGTGATCGCACTGTTGCTCTGCGTGGTCGCCTTCTTCTCGGCACGGCTCCAGCTGCGCCGGCTCGATCCGTCGGCGACGACGTTGTCACGACGGATCGCCCAACTACTCCCGTTCGGCACCCTCCTGACCGCCGCCTTCGTCCCCCTGGCGGCCGGCCTCTACCTCCTGACAACCACCACCTGGACCCTCCTAGAACGCACCTTCCTGACCCGCTAACGCGGCGCAAATCCAGGCAGAGGACGGGACAGGAAGGCGTGCGTGGGGTGGTGCGTGGGGTGGTTGTAGTTGCTTGGGGCAATGGTGGTT
>DASSDE010001139.1:0-2600 GCA_035697365.1 Kribbella sp.
CGTTGCCGCGGCCGCGCCCGCTGGCTGCAGCCACTGTGCGCTACCTCTGCTATCTGCTGCTCGATCTCGCGACGGCGGACCCGGAGTTGGGCGACGACGGGTTGGTCGCCTCGCTGGCCGTCGCCCGGCGGTCCGGCCTCAGTGGGTACGTCGACGTTGCCGACGACGAGCTGGGCTGGAGCGACAAGCAACGGACACGGTTCGTCCAGGCTGCCGCGGAGGTGGTCGGATGAGCGCGCAGGACCTCGTCGCGCTGGCCGTCTCACAGGGCGGGCTAGGCAACGATGCGCTGCTGGCCGCGTTGCTGCCGCTGTTCCACGAGACCGCGGCGGTGCACGAGCGTGGGCTGGTCGCGCCGCTGCGCGGTCTGGATCGGATCACGGTCGACGAGCAGAGCCGGCTCGGTTTCGCGCCCGAGGACGCGGGTCGGCCGACCCTCGCGACGCGGGAGGTCGATGCCCGGCAGGGGAAGCGTCCGACGGCCGTGGAGGTGGTGGCGCATCGGCAGTCCGATCTCGATCTGGGCGCGGACGGTGGCCGCGAGCAGACCGCCGTCCCCGAGCCGGTTCCGGACGCGATCGCGGCGCCGACGCTGGTGGCCGGCTGGCAGAGCTGGGAACACGTGCTCGGTCACCATGATCAGCTCACGGACATCTTCAGCCTCGGGCAGCTGCTGCTCGCGCTCGGCTGTGGCCTCGATCTGTCCCGGACCGCGGACGTCGCCACCCTGATCGATGCCCGCGGCAACTTGTATCGGCTGGACCCGGACCTGCACCCGGTGATCGTGTCGGTCGCCGCCCAGATGGCCGAGCCGGACCGGTTCCGGCGGGCGCAAGACCTGCACTCGTTGATCGAGCAGTTGGAGAACTACCGCGATCAGCCGCTCGACTTCGACGTCGAGGCGATCGTGCAGGGCGTGGCGGATCGCCGGACAGCGGTGCTCGGCGCGCTTCGCGACCGGCTCTTCGACCTCTCCCGGCGGAACCGGCTGATCAACTTCCGCCCGACCGCGCAGACGCTGAACCTCACCGAGGTCTCCGTGCCGCTGATGCTCGACGTACGGACGATCCGTTCCGAGCAGCTGTTCACGTGGCGTGACGACCTGGCGGCCCACCTGCTGAGGAAGGCGCAGCCACTCGGCAAGTGGATCCGGTACGACGATGCGCCGTACGCAGCGAACACCCTGGACAAGCTGATCTCGACGGCGCGCCGGGACAAGGCCGACTACGGGCAGGACCAGCTGCGGCTGGTGCCGGCGTTCCTGCGGTGGCATGACCTGAAGAACGATCGCGACACCCGGCTCGCGTCGCCGCTGGTGCTGGCGAAGGTCGAGCTGACGAAGAAGCGCGGCGTCCGCGACTCGTACACGCTGCGGGTCACGGATCCGATCGCCGAGGTGAACCCGACGCTGCGGCACAGCCTGCGTCAGCTGTACGGGATCTCCTTGCCCGAGACGGTTGACCTTTCGGTACCGGGCGCGCTGCGGGAGCTGCACGAGCGGTTGACGAAGGAGATTCAGGCGACCGAGCCGGGCCTCCAGTTGCACCTGCGGGAGAAGCCGCGGATCGATCTGGTGGGGCAGCGCGCGATGACGCGACTCCGGACGTACAACCGCCGCCGGCGGGGGAATCTGGCGACCGGGTTCGGCGGCAAGCAGTACCCGTACTCGTACCGGCGGGCGGATTACGAGCCGCTCGGCGTGCAGATCTTTCGGTCCCAGATCGCACAGCAGACACTGCCGTTGGGGATCGCGCTCGGCGAGGAGCCGCGGCGGCCGGGTGCGCTCGAGACCGATGTGTACTCGATCGACACCGAGGGCGGGCCGTACTCGTGGGACGTCGATCTGTGCGCGGTCTCCCTGGCGAACTTCAACTACCGGACCCTCGGACTGGTACGCGACTACGATGAGCTGCTGAACAGTGGGGAATCGGCGGCGTCGTTCGACCAGCTGTTCTCGGACCGGCCGCGTCCAGTGGGCAGCGCGTTGCCGGAGCTGCCTGTTTCCGATCGGCATCTCGTCGTGCCGGCGGACGGATCGCAGGTGGCGGCCATCGCGCGGGCGCGGCGCGGCGAGAGCTTCGTGATCCAGGGCCCGCCGGGGACGGGGAAGTCACAGACGATCACCAACCTGATCGCGGACTTCGTTGCGCAGGGCAAGCGAGTGCTCTTCGTCTGCCAGAAGCGTGCCGCACTGGATGTGGTGCACGCGCGGCTGGCGAGCCGGCGGTTGGACGGGCTGTGCGCGCTGATCCACGACTCGCAGGGCGACAAGAAGGCGTTCGTCCATGGGCTTCGGGAGACGTACGAGGCGTGGCTCGCGGGCGAGGACGATCTGGATGCGCTGACCTCACGGCGGGCTGACCTGATTACCCGCGTCGACCGCCTGCTCGCAACCGTCGACGAGTTCGAACAGCAGTTGGCGAGCGGCAGTCCGGGCCTTCGAGCCGTCGTCAATCGCCTCGCTGAGCTTCACGAGTACGCGTGGACTCCTGCTGACGGCGAAGGAGAGCTGCTACCCCAGGTGCAGGAGTGGTGGGACGCGCACGCGGCCGTACGGGAGGTTGCTCAGGCGCTTGCTGCGGCCGATCCAGCGACCGGGG
>DASSDE010001140.1:0-3151 GCA_035697365.1 Kribbella sp.
TTCCCGCCCACCGACGGGCCGGACACCTACACCGCGGGCACGCTGTTCCCGCGGTCGTCGAAGAAGGTCGCGCGGGCGATCAACTCGGCCAGCGGGAACCGGCCGCTGGTGGTGCTGGCGAACCTGTCCGGCTTCGACGGCTCGCCGGACTCGATGCGGAACCTGCAGCTCGAGTACGGTGCCGAGATCGGCCGTGCGATGGTGAACTTCCGCGGTCCGATCGTGTTCTGCGTGGTGTCCCGGTACCACGGTGGCGCGTTCGTGGTGTTCTCGAAGTCGCTGAACCCGTCGATGACCGTGCTCGCGGTCGAGGGTTCGTTCGCCTCCGTGCTCGGCGGCGCACCGGCGGCGGCGGTGGTGTTCGCGGGCGAGGTCGACGCGCGCACGGCCGCGGATCCACGGGTTGCCGCACTGGCCGAACGCGTCGGCGAGGCGTCCGGCGCGGAGCGGGCTGCCCTGGCGACGGAGCTCGCCGACGTGCGCACCGTGGTCCGGGCGGAGAAGCTCGGCGAGGTGGCGACCGAGTTCGACCGGGTGCACAGCATCGAGCGGGCCCGCGAGGTCGGATCGGTCGACGAAGTCATCAGTGCAAGGCAATTGCGGCCAAAGTTGATCGAGGCAATCAATTCCGGGGTACCCGGAGTTTGATCCCTCCCTTACCCTGGAAGCATGCGTGCCGACAGGGGCGGTCGCAATTGGGCTCGGTCGTTGATCATGTTCATCGGCGTGAGCGCGCTGTCGGGTGCGCTGGCGGCGGGACTCGCGATCCCGTTCGCCGGCTTCGCCGGACAGGGCGCCGCGCAGGTCGCTGCCACCGTGGAGAGTCTGCCGCGGGAGTTCGAGACCGACGCGCCGGCCGTCCGGAGCCGGATCCTGTCCGCGGACGGCACCCTGCTCGCCACGCTCTACGAGCAGAACCGGGTGCCGGTGCCGCTGAGTGCGGTCAGCCCGATCATGCGCAAGGCGATCATCGCGATCGAGGACTCCCGGTTCTACGACCACGGGGCGCTCGACCTCAAGGGCACGCTGCGCGCGATGGTGCGCAACCAGACCGGCGGTGAGGTGCAGCAGGGCGGATCCAGCATCACCCAGCAGTACGTGAAGATGAGCCTGGTCGAGAAGGCGAAGAACGCGGCCGAGCGGGCCAAGGCGACCGAGGTCTCGTACGAACGCAAACTCACCGAGCTGCGGTACGCGATCGCGGTCGAGAGCGAGTACTCCAAGGACGAGATCCTCGAGCGCTACCTGAACCTGGCGAACTTCGGCGACGGTGCGTACGGCATCCAGACCGCCGCGCAGCACTACTTCCGGACCACCGCCGCCAAGCTCACGCTGCCCCAGGCCGCACTGCTCGCCGGGCTGGTGAAGAACCCGTCGGGCTACGACCCGACCAACGACCTGGCCCGCTCCCGGGCGCGTCGCGACGTGGTGATCAAGCGCATGCTCGAGCTCGGCGTGATCACCGTCGGCCAGGCGAACCAGGCGCTGCGGACGCCGGCGATCGACCTGTCGAAGGTCGAGCCGGTGCCGAACGGGTGCGCGAACTCGCGGTACCCGTTCTACTGCGACTACGTGGTCTCCAAGCTGCTCGAGAACCCGGCGCTCGGCAAGACCCCCAAGGACCGCGACCACTACCTGAAGACCGGTGGCCTGCTGATCCGGACCTCGATCGACCCGAAGCTCCAGGCTGCGGCGCAGGCGTCGATCGACAAGCACAGCAAGCGCACCGACACCGCGATCGCCGCGATCACGATCGTCGAGCCGGGCACCGGCCTGGTGAAGGCGATGGTGCAGAGCCGTCCGTACGGCAACGGGCGCCACCACACGAACTACAACTACAACGTCGAGAAGTCGTACGCCGGTGGGTACGGCGGGTTCCAGAACGGCTCGACGATGAAGGCGTTCACGATCGCGGCCGCGCTGGCCAAGGGCATCCCGATGGACTACCGGATCAACTCGCCGCAGCAGATCGACCTGACGAAGGCGAAGTTCCGGACGTGTTCGGGGTGGACGCGCGATCCGACGTACCGGCCGAAGAACTCCACCCACAGCGGCGACCTGACGATGGTCGAGGCCGCGCGGTACTCGACGAACACCTACTTCCTGCAGTTGTCGCAGCGCACCGGGCTGTGCTCGATCGCGAAGATCGCCGGCAAGCTCGGGATGTACAACGCGCAGACCGGCAAGCCGCTCGACCAGGTGATCTCGATGACGCTCGGCGTCGGGTACGTGACGCCGCTGATGCTGTCGAACGCGTACGCGACGTTCGCGGCGCGCGGGAAGTACTGCCGGCCGCTGGTGGTCACCTCGGTCCGGGACAAGGCCGGGAGGCCGGTGCCCGGGCCCGGGTTCGACTGCAAGCAGGCGATCCCGCGGGCGGTCGCGGACGGCGTGAACCGGGTGCTGAGCCAGGTGATGATGCCGGGCGGCACCGGCGGCCACCTGCGGTTCGGCACCCGGGACATGGGCGGCAAGACCGGCACGATCCAGGACAACCTGGCGGTCTGGTTCGCCGGTTACACGCCGAACCTGGCCGCGGCGGCGGTGGTCGCGGACGCGAACCTGCCGTACACGAACCTGATGTACCACCACACGCTGGACGGCAGGGACATCACCGACCCGACCGGCTCGGGCACCGCCGGACCGCTCTGGGAGAGCGCCATGCAGGGTGCCCTGCGCGGCCTCCCGGTCGAACGCTTCGTGGCGCCGCCGAAGAAGATGATCGGCGACCCCAACGCGAAGCCGGCCCAGCCCGACAAGAAGAAGCCCAAGCCTGGGCGCTAGCTCCTAGAGCGGGCGGAGGTCCGCTCCCGGGACCCAGGTGATCTCACCGTCGGCGTCCCGGAAGCGGCCCAGCCACTCGCCGTTGTGCCGGATCCAGACGTCCAGCTTGCCGGTCGACCAGACCGCCCGCTGCACCTGCTGACTGGGGTCGACCCGGCGGACGGCCTCCGCCGCCCGCGGGCCGTGTGCGTCGTACTGCACATCGAGATCGGAGGCGAGCTCGCGCGCCCGCCCCTCGTCGTCGATCCCTGTTGCACGCCACCCGTTGACCGCACCGTCCCAGACGCCGAACCTGTTGGATCCGTCGTCGGACGGGCGAACCGTGAACCGACCAAGCATGTTTTCAGATTACCGCTTCTTCGAACAC
>DASSDE010001141.1:0-4332 GCA_035697365.1 Kribbella sp.
AGCGAGGTGTTCCCGCTGTACATGACGTTGCGCAGCCCCGGCCCGAGGAGCGCCGACGTCACCGCGATCGCCTGCGGATTCAGCAGTACGTCCTCGAACAGGTACGGCTCGAACGGCGGCGGATCCTGCTGGATGTTGCCCTGCGTCCAGTTGTACGGAGCATCGGGCCGGCTCCGGAGCAGCGCCAGATCGCTGATCAGGCGTTCGTGCAGCGCGTCCAGGTGGTCCAGGTCGACCACATCCGCCAGCACGACCATGCCGTCCGTACGCAGGGCGTCCAGCGCGGCCTGCAAGCGCTCCGGCGCCAGCCCTCCGGCCTGCCGGTCAGATTCTTCGACGTCGATCGTGATCACGATGCTCCCGTCTCGCGAACAGGTTGAGTGATGCTCACTTTGGCAGCGTGAATCGCGTCGGTGGAATGACCACCGTGGCAGGTCGATGTACGTTCTGGCGCTCCCCCGTTCGAGGGAGGCGGTTCCCTCCGCAGCAGGATGACCTGCGACGGCGCGGCACCCAAGGTGGAATCCATGACCAGCTCTGCAGCGCCGAACGGAAGCGCGGACACGCGTGTCACCTCCGCGGGTTACACGGCGTTGGGGTGGGTGGTCGTGTTCTTCGCCTTCCACATCTACTGGTACTGCGGCGGCTCGTTCGCAAGCCCCGGCGAACTGCCGTCTTTTAGCCCGGATCCGAATCGCCTGGAGTCCGCCGCCGGCGTACACCGGATCGTCGCGTGGCTGATCAACGGAACCGTCGAGGCCGCGTGGCCGCTGGGCGCGCTGGTCTGCCTGACCATCGCTCGCGGATGGGCCCGAGGGCGCCTCGCGTCGGTGACTCGTACTCTCGCCTGGGTAGGTTGCGTGGTACTCCTGCTGCGCGGCGCCGCCGGAATCCTCGACGACATCACCCGCGCAACCGGCCTCCTGGCGAACGGCATCACCGGGCTCTCCCTCCAAGACGAGACCGGCCACGGCCACCTCCGCTGGTCCGACTGGGCCATCGACTGGTACTTCCTTGCCGGCGGCATCATCTTCTCCATCCTCGCTGTGCGGTACCGGACCCAACGGGCCCGCTCGCGCACTCGGACCGCCGACGGCCCGGTACCGCGCTGGGCCACGCGGCTCGCGCATCTCATCCCATTCATGGTGCTGCCCTCCAGCCTGTGGCGCTTGGCTGCCGCCTTCGGCTTTCCCTTGGGCATGCTGACCAGCACGGGAGAGCTTGACGCCATCCGCGGCTGGCCCGCCGTCTACATCGCAACCGTCAGCCTCCTGGCGGAGGCTGTCGCGCTGACCGCGTTCGGTCTGGTACGTCCGCTGGGCGAAGAGATCCCGCGCTGGTTGCCGTTCTTCGGCGGACGCGCGGTCCGCCCGAAGGCTGTGATCGTTGCCGCGACGGCGGGAGCGGTGGCGCTGATCCTGATCTGGACGGTCGGCTTCTGGGACGTCTGGACCACAGGCCGGCCGGGCGCGATGGCGAGTTCGTTCTGGGCAGCCGTCTTCACCATCTGCTACGCGCCCCTCAACCTTTGGGGCCCCGCACTCCTGCTCCTCACCTGGGCCTACCACCGCCGTGTCACGGGAGCTGTCGTCACCAGGCGACGGGACCCAGGCGGTCGGTGAAGGTGCCGGTCGGTCCGTCGGCGGGGATCGTCGCCATTCTGATGATCGAGTCGGTCCCCTCGGTGACCGTCAACTGGCCGGTGTGATGGTTCATGTCGGTCGCCGCGAACTTGTGGTTCGCCACCTCGCCGGGCGTGATGGCGTTGAACTTGATGTCCGGGAGCGCCTGCGCGTACCGGACGGTCAGCATGTTCAGCGCCGCCTTCGACGAACTGTAGGCGAGCTCGTGCATCTTCGAGACCGGCTGCTCCGGATCGGTCACCACGCCGAACGAACCCCCACCGCTGGACACCATCACCACGCGCGGATTCGCTGCCGCCTTCAGCAGCGGAAGGAACGCCTGCGTGACCCGGATCGGCCCGTACACATTCGTGTCGTACACGGGATGAATCTCCGCAACGGTCGCGTCGGCAGGCGTGATCGCGTGTCCCGGCGCGCCCGCGTTGTTGATCAACACATCCAGCCGGTCGGTGTGCTCCCGTACACGCAACACCGCGTCGGCAACCGACTCGTCCGAGGTCACGTCCAGCACCACCAGGACCACGTTCACGCCCTTCGCAGCCAACTCGTCGGCAGCCGCCTTCCCACGCCCTTCGTCCCGCGAGCCGAGAAAGATCGTCCACCCCTCCTCCCCCAACCGCCGGGCCGCCTCGAACCCGAGTCCCTTGTTGCCGCCGGTAATCAACACAGTGCTCCGCACGTCATCAGTCATGCCCACAAGACGCCGCACCTCCCGCTCCTGTGACCCCCTGTGAACGACCTCACATCAACGCCCACTCACGTAATCCTCAACGCGACGGGGGCGCGCTGCGCCGAGTACGCGGCCAGGTGCTGTGTGACGACGTCGGTCCAGGTCATGAGCGGATCCGTGGAGCGGTTGAAGTGCTGGATTCGCGAGAGCTCGGTGGCGTTGGTCAACAGGGATGCTGTGGTGGACGCCATTTCGGAGTCCGTGTGTACGAGGCAACCCTCGATGCCCGGTCGGACGAACTCGCCGACGCCACCGGAGGCCATCGCGACGACGGGGAGGCCCGCGCAGCGTGCTTCGAGTGCCGCTACGCCGAACGACTCGAGTTCGGCAGGGGCCAGATAGACGTCCGCGGACGCGTAGAGCTGCCGGATCTCAAAGCGTGTCAGGCGACCCGGCAGCTCGACCCAGTCGGCGAGTCCGCGACGCCGTACGGCCTTGGTCACAGCCGCTGCCTGCGGTCCGTCGCCGACAAGAACCGCACGGAGCGGGACGCCGGAGGGTACTCCGCACCGGATCTGTTCGAGGATGGGCAGCATCGCCATCGGGCGCTTGCGCCGCGCCAGTCGCATCGTGCTGACGATGGTGAGCGGACGGTCCGTACGGCGGGGTTGCCGCCACTGTGCTGGGTCGACGCCGTTGTGCAGCACACCGATCGGCCGCTGCGGAAGGTACCTCTGCAGTACGCGCGCCACCGTTTCGCTCACCGCAGTCCATTGCACGTTGCCGACGTACCGATCGATCTGCGCGACCGGCCACGGCGTCGTCGAACTGGGGAGGGAGTGCAGTGTGAGGAGCGGGTTGCCGGACAGCCGCGCGGCATGCCAGGCGAGCGGTGACACCAACGAGGAATGGCAATGCACGACGTCGAAGCGGTGCAACGCTGCGCGTAACCGATCAACGGCCGCCGGGAGGGGTACGCCGGCGAAGCCCGGTAATCGGACCACCGGGGCGTCGCCGGCCGCCGAGGATCCGTCGGTGATCGTGAACACGGTGACGTCGTGGCCGGCGCGGATCAGCTGGACGGCGAGGTCATGGACCTGCAACTCGATGCCGCCGAGCCGGGGAAGGTAGCAGTCGCTGACGAGCGCGATCCTCATCCGGTCACTCCGTCGAGCGAACCAGGACCGGTTCGGCGCTGGAGCCAGGACCAGCCGGCGAGCAGGACACCGCCGACCGGGATCTCCATCAGGTACGTGAACCCACGGAACAGCAGCAGTCCAGCGGCAACTCCGGCCGGATCGCCGCCGAGCGCAACCAGCGCGGCAGTCGTTCCCACCTCGACGACACCGGCGCTTCCCGGCGTGATCGGCACCAACGTCAGCAGACGTTCCACAGCCAGCGCCGTGAAGAGGACGGGGATGCCCAGCGGTACGTGCAGCACGGAGAAGCACAGCCAGAGCAGTGCGAGCTGCAGGGCGAGGTACGCGACCATCCCTAGCGTCATCGACTGCCAGCCGTTGCGCATGAGCCGAAGGATCAGCAGACGCAGGTTGGGCAGCCGGCGTTTGAGATGCGTACGCCGGAACACGCCGAGGACCTTGTCGAGCGCGCCGCCCACACCGGCGGCTGCCCGCTCGTCGGCGAGGATCCAGACACCGGCAAGAACTGCGAGGGGCACCGGCAGGAACAACAGGCTCGCCGGACCGAACGCGTGCCCACTGTGCAGGACCGGGATCAGGCCGAGCGCGAGTGCGATCACACCGAGCTTCGAGACGACGTTCAACAACGTGGTCACGGCGAGAAACCCGCCGAACGCACCAGGGCTGAAGCCCCAGCGGCGGATCATGGCGAAGTTCAGCGCCGTACCTGCCGCGCCCCCGAGCGGCAGCACGTTGGCCACTGCACTGCCGGTGAGGCTCAACGTCAGGCCGCGCCGCTTCGTCAGCCCCGGCAGCGAGGCGGCCAGGACGAACGAGTGCGCCCACAGGCCGGCGATCCACACGATCGTCAGCAACGCCA